>NZ_JBITFP010000007.1:0-267304 GCF_044456245.1 Micromonospora sp. NPDC051006 | reverse complement strand
ATGATGGTGTCGGTACGGGAATCGGCCGTCTTGTCCGGGTCGCGGGAGTCACTGCCGAGCAGCAGCACGTTCATCGCGCCGGTGACCGCCTGCGTCGGACGGGAGCTTTCCGCAAGCCCAGAGAAGGCGTCGGTGCGGGACAGGTTGCCGTTGAGCGAACCGCCGTAGGTGGCGACCGCGACGATGCCCCCACCGCCTAGCACCAGCAGTGCCGCCAGCACCGCGATCAGAATCCGTCGAGATCGTCGTTGCACTCGCTCCAACCCTTCACCCCCGGCGGGGGAACCATCCGGTGTTCGATGGTCACCCAACGTAATGGGTAAAGCTGGGAGGCGGCTTATAGTTTTGTGGCGCGCAGCAGGTTTCAACCGAACCCCTGCTGACCGCGGACGTTACTCAACCAAAAGCCTGGGCAAAATCGGTCAGTCCTTCCGGCCGAGCCCAGTTTGACGGCCGCCGGGCTGCCAACGGTAGCGCCGACGGACGACCACAGCCTTCGACCGGTCACCTGGAAGAGATGGGCTCACAGTCTCCTGTTCTGGCTTGCCGTCAAGGTCGTGGCAACGCAGTGCGCCTTCGCGCCAGCGCGGTAGACGCCATTGGCGCCTGGGTGGGTCGGGGCGTACCGGCGCGTCGGGCAGCGCGGAGCGGGCCAGGTCGGCCAAGCCGGCGTTGATCAGAAAGGAGACTAGGGGGGTCATGGTGGTCCCTCGGGGATGAGGCCGCGGCGTCGGGCGGCGTCGCGGCGAAGTCACTGAGGCCACCCTCCGTTACAGCGGTTAAGCTGTCCAACAGAAGAGTCAGATCCGAACGATCAGCGTTGGTGATTAATCGTGGAGCTACGCCAGCTCGAGTACTTCGTGGCGGTCGCCGAGGAGCGCCACTCACCCGAGCCGCCGCACGGATGCACGTAGCGCAGTCTGGCCTTTCCGCGTCGATCCGCTCCCTCGAGCGCGAGCTCGGCGCGAGCCTGTTCGTGCGCAACACGCGAAGCGTCGAGCTGACCGATGAAGGGCAGGCACTGCTCACCCAGGCGCGGCACGCACTCGCCAACGTTGTCGCCGCCAAAGACGCGGTCGCCGCGGTGCAGGGACTGCTGCGCGGCACCTTGGTGGTCGGCACCCTGCAGTGCCTCGGCGCCGTCGACCTGCCGACGGTACTGGCTCGCTTTCACGCCCGCCCACCCCGGCATCGAGATCCGGCTGCGGCAGGGCGGTTCAACCGACCTGATCGAGCGGGTCCGCACGGGCGACCTCGACCTGGCATTCGTCTCCGCACCCCCCGGCGGCGCACCAGGAGTGACGTTGACGCCGATCGCGGCAGAGCCGATAGTGCTGGCCTGCGGCTCAGCCCATCCGCTGCGCAACCGCGACAGCGTCGACCTGCGGGACCTTCAGAACGAGACCTTTGTCGACTTCTCCTCCGGCTGGATCACCCGTGATGTCGTTGACCACGCCATGGCCGCCGCCGGCGTTGAACGGCGAGTCGCCTTCGAGGTAAATGACGTGCATTGGCTGCTCGACCTCGTGAGCCACGGGCTTGGCATCGCCGTCGCACCACAGGTCTTCGCCGGCAAGAAGACGGCCGCCCAATTCGTTCCCATCATCGATGCTCCCCACTGGCCCATCGAAGTGGCGACCTCGACCGACCGCCACCCCGGCGCCGCCGCCAAGGCACTGCTGTCCCTCGATGACGTTCGGCCCCGGTCCTGACGCGGCTCGACCAGCACCATCCTCACCGCAAACACCGTTGGCCGCTGAAACCGCCACCTGAGGCCCGGCGGTACTCCTCCGGGGTACTCGGGCCATCGTTCCCGATGAGCGCATTGCCCGGACCTGCTGGTATTGGTCGGGACGTGCGCGAGCCGAGCACGACGGGGGCAGGCTCGTCGGGTCGACCTCGCAACCACCGCGACCGCCGCGTGGGACGGCGGGCACGCCTGGCTCGCCGTCGTGGTCGTCAACACCGTGATCAGTCTCTTCTACTACCTGCGCTGGATCCCCGGCCTACCGCGACCCCGCGCCGGCGTCATCCGGCAGCGATCAGTCCGCCCCGCCGCGCGAGCAGCCAGCGAGTCGGCGAGGCTCGCGGCGACAGCTGCCGCGCTCAGCCTGTCCCGCAGGCCTGCTCTGGAATGTGGCGGCGGGCATCTGAGCATCGAACGTCGGTCCGGTGAACACCAAGGGAACCGGCGATGATCGCAATCCACAGAGCAATGATCAGATACGGGCGAATCCGCTGATCTGGCGCGCGTCCGTCGCACTCGGTGGAGTCCGACATCACCCGAAAGGACGAGTTAGTGGATCACCTGGCGAGGGACGTCCACTCGCGCCGTTCGTGCCCGACGGTGTCCGGCGGCAACGAGAAGGGCGGTATGCCCGAATGGCGAGGGCCCCTACCGGCACCGCCGGACTGGTGCGGAGGATCCTGTCGCGCCAGGCTGAAGTGTGAGCACCGCCACCCGATCACCCTGGGTGACCATGGTTTCGTTTGCCTAGCCTCGGCGGATGCGTAACGACGGCAACCCCAACCACCCGCGCGGCCTCGGCGCCCCGGCTGACCGTTCGGACGATATCCCCACCACCGATCAGCCGGCCAGCACGTCCCAGCCCCGGCGCTCCACCGGATGGCTGCGTACCCGCCTCGGCGGCCTCGGTAATCCCCTCGCCGCCCGACCCGGCCGGGCCCGCATGGCGGTGGCCACCGGCGCCGTGTGCTGCCTCGGTCTCGTGGGCGTCACCTTCATCGGCGCCGACCCCGCCGGGGAGTCACTCACCCCCGACCAGCGCGCCGAGATCGCCCAGCGGGCCGAGGCCGACGCGGCCTCCCGCGGGCAGGCCCGCCAGCCCGCCGCCCCGGTCGCCGAAACCCCCACCCCGGAAAGCTCCCCGTCGACGACAACGCCCGCGCCCAATCCCAAGCCCAAGGCGACGTCAAAACCGAAGCCCGGGCCTAAACGGATCGTTCCGGTCGCTGGGCTGGACCAGGCGCAGATGGACAACGCCAAGACGATCGTGCGTACCGGCCGGGAGATGGGCGTGCCGCGCCGTGGGCTGGTGATCGCGGTGGCCACCGCGATGCAGGAGAGCAACCTCTACAACTACGCCAGTGGCGTGCTGCCGGAGTCGCAGGACTACCCGCACCAGGCGGTCGGCTGGGACCAGGACTCGGTCGGGCTGTTCCAGCAGCGGCCCAGCACCGGCTGGGGGAGCGTGCGGGACCTGATGGAGCCGGAGTTCGCGACCCGTCAGTTCCTCACCGCCCTCGAGGCGATCCCCGGCTGGCAGGACCTCCCGCTGACCGTTGCGGCCCAGTCGGTGCAGGTGTCGGCGTTCGGTTGGCTGTACGCCCAGCACGAGTGGCGGGCCACCGAGGTCGTGAACGCCGTCCTCGCCTGAGCGCGGACAACCGACGCCGCGCTGATCGCCCGCCGCCAGGCCGAGGGGCACATCCTCACCGACATCTACCCGGGGCTGCCTCGCGACCACCTTTACACCGTGCTGCACTCAGCCGCCATTTCCGGGTCTGATCTGACCCGCAACCGTCGCTGGCCGGCACCCAGACGGGTGCCGGCCAGCAGTCGCTGCGCTCGGTTGTTCGGTTGTCAGCTCGTCCAATACTGGGCGACCAGGTCAGCGGCCTGCTGCTCCCACTGCGCGTAGGCGTCCGGGTACGCCGACACCTGCACCGTCTGCGCCGCCTCGCTCAGCGGCATATCCTGCCACCCGTCGACCTGCTTCAGACCCTTGAGGAAGGCCATGGTCGAGTACTCCGGGTCGGTGATCTGCTCCGGGGTACCCCAACCACTGGAGGGGCGCTGCTGGAACAGGCCCAGCGAGTCGTGGTCGTTGGCGTCACCCAGGTGACCCAGGTTCTCCAGCTTCGACTCCTGCAGGCTGGTCGCGATCGAGACGACCGCGGCTCGCTCGTCCATACCCGACTTCTTCGTCACGGCGATGATCGCCTTTGCGTTCTTCGTCTGCTCGTTGTCTAGGGCGATCCGGGACTGCGCGCCCTGGGTGCCGTTCGGGATCAGCTCGGTTTTGTCGACCGACGGCTTGTCCGCCTGAAACAGGACGACTGGCTTCTCGTCGACCGGGGTGGCGTGCGCGGCGATCGGGCCGGCGAGCGCGCCACCGGCGAGAGCCAGACCCGCAATACCAAAAACGCTTTTGCGCATGATCGTGTTCATGTCAGTAGCTCCATTCGGGGGTTGCCATGACACCCGAGCCGACGGAGGGCCGACGTGCGGGTGTAAGCACCACGACCGGCGCTCAATGGATCCGAGGGAAGTGTGCGACCAGTCCGCGAACTCAGAATCTCGCGGTGACCCCGGTAACCCGCAGCGTTGCGGGCGTGCTGGGTGGCTTGTGCCGTCCGAACTAGGTGAAATGTGACGAGCGGCGGCCCACCATCGTTCCGCGGCCTGTGCTGCCGACCAAGCGCGCTTCTACCTCAGCCCTCGGAAAATGTAACGACCCCGGGCCGCCCAGGATTCCGCCCCCGGAATGCACAGCCTCCAATCGCACAGACGCCGGCCGCCGCCACGCCGAACGTGCCGGCGATCAGCCACCCGCTGACCGGGTCGTCCAGCCAGCTCAAACACCGGTTACGACCATGCGTGGGCTCCGAACCGACCAGACCGCACAAGTGATCATCGCTGGACACGCGTTCATCCAGAATCTCCGCCGCCGGACACTACGAACTCGGGCTCGACAGTCAGCCCAAGCTTCGAGTCGCTTCGGCGTTGAGTGAGCTCGCCCGGGTGATCTGACCGCAACCCCGACCGGGCCTGACGCGTCTCCCGATCGGATAACGCAACGGCACCCGCGGCAAGCCCGCCGCCGGAATCCAGCGAACGCTGACTTCGGCGGCGACCAGGGACGAGGCAACGGACACCGGTTATGCCCCGGGCGCAGTCGCCGCGCCGGAGCCGCGGATTACCAGCGCGGTGGCGGTGCCGGCGAACAGGAACAGCAGGCCGAGCGCCGCGAGCGTCGCCAGGTCGGGGTGCAAGAGCGGCTGCCCGCGCAGGGCCTGCCAGGTCAGCAGGGCCACGCCCCCGGCGTACGTCGCCGCGGCGACGCAGGCCAGCCGGGACCGGACCCGATCCCCGGAGCGGGGCATCAGCCGCGCTACCAGCAGCGCGAGCAGGGGCAGCAGTTGCAGGGCGTGGATGCCGACGAAATGCGGAATGCGCAGGTCGCCGCCGATGGTGCTCCACCCGACGACCGGCAGACCCGGACCGCCGTCGGGTACGCCGACACTGTGTGCGCCGACGATCGGCAGGGTCTGCCCAGCGTCGATCGCCGCCTGCTGCTCGGCGGTGGGCATCACCATCAGCATGCCGAGAGCGAGACCGACCAGCGTGATGACCAGGCCGAGCCGGATGGCGAGGGTGGTGCTGCGGTCGCCGAGCCGTTGCAGCATCGCCAGAATGGCGATGACCAGGGTGGCTCCCCAGAGGGCGTAGATGGTCACGGCCATCACGATGGTGAAGTTGGTGTCGAGCGGGGTCTCCTGGTTGAAGTGCAGTTGGCGGCCCCGGATGCCGATCTGTACGACCATCAGCCCCATCTCGACCACCAGCGCCACCCCGACGAGGGTGCCCAGCCACCAACCGGTACGCCGGACCCGCTGGTACAGCGAGAGCAGCCAGGCCAGGGTCGCGGCGTAGATCGCGAAGGAGATGCCGAACTTCAGCGGCTTGAGCCAGATAGGCGCGCCGACCAGAACCCGGTCGTCGAGGAAGAGCCCGCCGGTAGCGACCAGGCTCAGCAGCAGCATGCCGGCCGCGACGACGAGCAGCGGTCGGTGCCAGCGTTGCGGGCCGGCGATCATGGGGGCGGGCTTGTCGGGCCTGGTCAGCAGCGTTTCCGTCATGCCTCAATGCTCGCCTCGCGGGCCTGGCCGCACATCATGGCGACCCGTAGGTTGCCTGGTGGGGACAGCCCTACCGTTCCTGGTTCAAGTGGGCCAGCACGGCGCGTACCCGGCGGTGCGAGTCGGTGGCGGGCGGCAGGTCGAGCTTGCCGAAGATGTTGGTGATGTGCTTCTCCACCGACACCGGGGCGAGGACCAGGGCGGCGCAGATCGCGGAGTTGGACAGGCCCTGGGCCATCAGGTCGAGGACTTCGCGTTCTCGGGCGGTGAGTGCCGCGACGCCGCGATCCCGGCTGTTCCGGGCGAAGAGCTGGCGGACTACCTCTGGGTCCATCGCGGTCCCGCCGCCGGCCACTCGCTCCGCCGCGTCGAGGAAGTCGTCCAGCGCGGTCACCCGGCCCTTGAGCAGGTAGCCGACGCCGCCGCGGCCGTCGGCGAGCAGTTCGGCCGGCGACTTGATCTATCCGGAAAGTCGAGCGTCACTCGTCGCGGCCGCCACCCCGGCGAACCCGACAGCGGGTCCCCACACCGCTGGCCAGGGGTGGCGGCCACCCGAGTCGCACCCGCACCGGAAGGGCAGCAGCTGATGTCGCAGCCGCACCGCCGCGCCGTACCGCACCACGTCACCGACGTCCTGCTGTGGCTCCTCGCCACCGACGTCGCCTCCCACCACCTCCCCGACCCAGAACGGCTCGGCCATTGCGCGAACCTGCGCTGCCACGAGGAGGCATACCCGTGCCCGCCGGCACGCGACGCCCAGCATGCCGGCCGGGCCGCGACCCGACCCACGCTGCTCGCCCGCGCCCGGGCGGATCTCGCACCGGCCGCCGCCGCGGCGGCACGGTTCGCCGGCTGGTTCGGACCCCAACAAAGCCTGGCAACGCCACCGCAGCGGCAGACATCGTCACCGCGAGCCGTCTGACCTTGGCCGCGCAACCTGCGACATCCGCCCCCGTCGCGCCCCCCGTCGAGTACTCCCACGTGAAGACCCCGCTGGGCGGGAGAGAAGTCCGGCAAGGAATTCCAGCTGCTGTGCTGGCTGGTCGCGGCCGCCACTGGCGCGCGGGGAACGGGCTGAGGCAGGCGGTGCTCCGCGCTGCGCCATCTCCGCGCGGCCAGGCCAGCCCGGCGATGGCGAGCGCTGCCACGACGAGCGCCGACAGGACCGCGCCGCGAGGGGCCACGTTTCTCATTGCCGGTTCTTGCCCGAACTCCTCCCGCCGGTCGGTTGCCGGTTGGGAGACCGCGAACCATCCGCGGATAAGCGCAAACTCCGAACCCGAGTCACCGTCGTCGCAATGGGGTGCCGGTCACCAGACGGTCACCACGGCAGAATGCCGCTCGCGTCGTGGAACTCGCCGCTGGGACCGTTGTCGCCGAGCAGCGCGAACCGTACGGCGACGGCCGCGCCGTGGGCGGGGTCACCGGCACCGGGCGTCGGCGTGCCGCCGTAGAGGTCGGTCGCGACGTACCCGGGTGTGACTGCGTTGATCTTCACGGGCGTGTCGCGGAGTTCCTTGGCGTAGAGGATGGTCAGCGCGTTCAGCGCGGCCTTCGACGACTGGTACGCGCCGACGTTGATCGGTATCCGGTTCCTCATCAGGGTGAGGGAGCCGACCTCGCTGGACACGTTGACGATCCGCGGTGACGGGGAGTGCAGCAGCACGGGCAGGAAGGCGTTGATGACGGCGACGACGCCGAACACGTTCGTCTCGTAGGTGCGGCGCAGGTCCTCTGGCGACGTCCGGGACGGGGTGTCGTAGCCGCTGCTGATGCCGGCGTTGTTGACGAGGATGTCCAGCGCCGTGACATGCGCGGCGGCAGCCGCGACGGAGGCGGCGTCGGTGACGTCCAGTTGGAGCACCTGCACGTCGAGCCCTTCGGCGCGCAGTTCGTCGACCGTGCGCTGGCCGCGCGAGGTGTCGCGGGAGCCGGCCAGCACGCTGACCCCGGCCTGTGCCAGCTGCCGGGCGATGTGCCGGCCGACGCCCTTGTTCGCCCCGGTTACGAGCGCGATCTTGCTGTGGTGAGCCATGGCTCGAGGCTGCCCGGCGAGGTGAGCCGGGCGACAGGCCCAGCCAGTACCAGTCTCGGCGGGCACCTTTGGGTGGTATACGGCCGACTGTCTGGTTCATCCAGGTACCAGTTGTACCTGGCAGCTGGGCACGCGCGGGCGATACTTGCGGCCATGGACCGTACCGAGCTTGGCGAGTTCCTGCGCAGCAAGCGGGAGCGAACGCGGCCGCAGGACGTCGGCCTGCCGGCCGGCACCGTGCGCCGGACCCCGGGCCTGCGCAGGGAGGAGGTCGCCCGGCTCGCGCACATCTCGGTCGAGTACTACACGCGGCTGGAACAGGCCCGAGGGTCCAGCCCGTCCCGGCGGGTGCTCGGCGAGCTGGCCCGGGCGCTGCGCCTGAGCACGGACGAACGCGACCATCTGTTCGACCTTGCCGGTGTCGCACCGGAATCGCCGGCCGGACCCCGCTCCGACGTCCCGGCAACCGTGTTGAACCTGCTGGAGCACCTGACGGACGTCGCGGCGTTCGTGGTCAACGCCCGCTACGACGTGATCGCGTGGAACGGCCTGGCCGCGGCCTTGTTCGAGGACTTCTCCGCGGTTCCACCGGCCCGCCGCAACCTCATCTACCGCCACTTCCTGCACCCCGACCCCGCCGCGCGGCACTACGGGATGAGCGGCGCGGAGGAGTTCGGCCGGCTGGCGGTGGGTCAGTTGCGCGCAGCCGCTGGCCGGTACCCAACCGACCCGCAGATCCACGCATTGGTCGACACGCTGTACCGGCGCAGCGCCGAGTTCGCGCAGCTGTGGGACGTCCACCATGTGGAGACCGGACACCACCACCGCAAGACGATGCACCACCCGATGGTGGGCACCCTTGAGCTGAACTGCGACACGCTTGCCGTGCCGATGCGCGACCAGTACCTCGTCTGCTTCACCGCCCAGCGGGGCAGCCCCTCCCATGACGCACTGCGCCTGCTGTCGGTGGTCGGCACCCAGGACATGAGCACTGCCATGGACAACGAGTGAGCACGTTCCGGCTGGGGCGATTTTCGGTCGCGCGCGTCGGGTACGGCGCCATGCAGCTGACCGGGCCCGGTGTGTTCGGCCCACCGGCCAGCCGTGACGACGCCATCGCCGTACTCAGGACCGCGGTGGAGATCGGCGTGAACCACATCGACACCGCCGAGTACTACGGACCCCGGGTCGTCAATGAGCTGATCCAGGAGGCGTTGCACCCGTACCCGGGCGGGCTGGCGATTGTCAGCAAGGTGGGCGCCCGGCGGGACGACGCGGGTGCGGTACTGCCCTACGACCAGCCCGACGAACTGCGCAGGGGCATCGAGGACAACCTCCGGACGCTGCGGGTCGACCGCCTTGCCGCGGTCAACCTCAGGCTGATGGACGACTCACCTCCAGACGGCCGGTTCGATGCCCAACTGGCCGCGATGGTCACGGCTCGAGACGAAGGGCTGATCGACGGGATCGGGCTCAGCAATGTCTCGCTCGCCCACCTGCGGCGGGCGCTCGCGGTCACCGAGATCGTGTGCGTACAGAACTCGTTCAGCCTGCTCGACCGCGCTTCGACGTCAGTTCTGCAGGAGTGCGCGCGGCGTGGCATCGCGTTCGTGCCCTACGTTCCGCTGGGCTGGCCACGAGATCGGCGCGAGGCCATCTTCAACAACCCGGCGGTGGACCGCCTCGCCCGCCTGCACCACGCCACGCCGGCGCAGATCGCGCTGGCATGGCTGCTCGCGCTGTCCCCGAACGTTCTGCTGATACCGGGCACCGCCTCGCTGCGGCACCTGCGGGAGAACCTGGCGGTGGATCGCATCGAGCTGGACCGGGACGCCATGAACCAGCTCGACTCGGCGTTCGCCTGATCGGCCGGGCGGCTGGGACGTACCGCTGAAGGCCCCCGTGTCCCGCGACCCCCGGGAGCCGGCGGCTGGCCGGCGCCCGGGGAGAGCGGCCTTGCGGCGGGCATGGGTCAGGGATGGATCTGGGAGCCGAAGCCGAGGTCGAGGCGGACGGATTCGAGGATGGTCAGGGTGCTGCTCGTGGTGAAAACGTCGGCCGCGGCCAGCACCCCGGTGTATTTCGCGATGACGGGGGCGGCGGCCTGGTCGGTGACGGCGTCCAGGTAGGTCTTCACCGCCGCCCACGTGTTCGGGCCGTACTTCACGAAGTATGGCGTCGGATCGACCGTGGCGAGCGCGGTCTTCACGTTGGCGACGATGTCGGTCACGTACTGCTGATGCAGGCCGACGTCGGCGCGGGTGCCGAGCCGGCCCAGGTGGCCACCGATGTAGTGCTTCCAGGGGTAGGAAAGAGCGGTGGTGGGGGCGGCGATGAATCCGGGTATGTCGGTGCTGAGGTTGAGGTTGTAGATGGGTACCCAGCCGGGCAACGCGATGTCGACGAGCATCAGAGTGTCGTGGTCCGGCAGGTGGATGTAGATGTTGTCTGGCGCGTGGTTGGAGCCACGCCAGGCCAACTCGACGCGTTCCCCGCCGACGCGCAGGGTGCGACGGTCCTGCAAGGTGACATCGGGGGCGGGTCGGGCCGGGTCGTTGTACTGCAGCAGCAGCCGGCGGGTCTCCGCGTGGCCGACGCGCACGACATCCTTGCCGAACAACGCCGACGCGCCGATGTGGTCGGCATGGTGGTGTGAGTACACCAGGTGCGTCACCCTGTTGCTGACGCCGTTGGCGGCGGCGATCTCGTCCACGGCGCGACGGAGGTTGTGGCCGATGGTCGGCGGCGCGTCGAACAGCACGACGCCGTCGCGGGTGGTCAGGAACGCGGACTGGTAGGTGCCGTCGGTGACCCAGTACAGGTTCCGCTCCACCCGTCCGACGTAGTAACCCTGACTGTTGAGGGCGGGTCCGAGCGCCGACGGGGGTACGGGTGCGTAGTCCGGCAGGGCCGGGTCGGCCTCGGCCGGCGACGGTCCCGCCACCGCGGCCATGATGGCGCCGAACGACGGCACCGCCGCGAGCGCCGCGCCGCGGGCGAGCAACGACCGCCGGCTCGTACCGGACGGGTCGGTATTGGTTGGTGTCACGGGTGACTCCTTGGAACGTGATGGTCTGAGCTTCGCGAGCCCACCGCGAGCCGTCCAAGCGCACAGCCCGCGGTGGACGGGGGTCCGATGGCTAGTCGACGCTGACGTCGTCCTTGTGTTCGAGCAGCCACTGGTGGAATGTGCGCAGTCCGGGGTGCAGCGCGCGCACCACGGTCAGGTCGCGGGCGCTAGTGAAGGTGTCGGCGGCCTCGGTGTAGTACTGGAACATGTTTCCGATCTCCGCCGCGGCGGGGATGCCGAGAGCTCGGAACTGGTCGTGGGTCAGCGGCCGGTAGGCCACCGGCTCGCCCAGCACGTCGGCGAACACGGCCGCGAACTGCGCGCCGGTCAGGTGCTCGCCGGCGATGCTGACCGTCGCGCCGAGGTAGTCCTCGCCGGCGAAGATGCCGAGCGCGGTACGGCCAATGTCCTCGGCGGCGATCCCGGCCAACGCGCTGTCACCCATCGGCAGCGTGAGCACCAGCTGTCCGGACTCGTCGCGGCGCGGCCCGAACCCTTGCAGAAACGCCTCCCAGTAGAAGGTTGTGCGTAGGAACGTCGTCGGCACACCGAGGTCGACGAAGAACCGGTCCGCCTCCGCCTTCGCGTCAAAGTGCGGCACGGTGTAGGAGCCGTCGAACACCGGTACCCGGGGGTCGGTGACCGGGAGCCGCTCGCGAGTGTCCTCCAGCGTTGACCAGATCACGTGCCGCAGGTCGGCCTGCTTCGCCGCCCGGGCCGCGTTGCGTGCGTGGCCCAACTCGGTCTGCGCCGACATGCCTTCCCAGTAGTTCGTCACCACATAGGCGCCGTACGCACCGGCGAACGCGCGCCGCAGGCTCAACTCGTCGTCGAGGTCAGCCTCAACAACCTGAGCGCCACGCGAGGCCAACTCACGGGCGGCATCAGAGTCCGGCCGGCGGGTCAGCGCCCGGAGCGTGAACTCGCCGCGCCGCTCCGCCAGGATGGCGTTGGCCAGGCCACCGCCCTGCGCACCTGTGGCGCCCACCACCGCGATGATTGCCGTTTCGGACATGCCAATTCCTCCCCTGTCGGGGTCCTTGAGCGAAACCCATGCGCCGGATAGCGCACGGGCGACGGGGAGCTGTCTGCTGTGTCAGCCCGCCACGGGTCCAGCGTCGCGTGCCGGTGCACGACCAACCAGGTACAGCCTGGGCACGGCTCGCGGCGGGAATGTCCGTATTGCCGGGAATGGCGGTGGTCGGCGGTCGACAGCCGCAGGGGCCACCCGCGGCGGTGCCCAGGACTCGGGCCAGGTAGGAGTTGCCGTGGCCGGTGGCGTTCTTGCCTGTCGTCGTGCCCGCGGACTCCTTCACGCCGGGCGCGAACCTGGCCCAGGACACCAGATGCCCGGCGGTGGGGAAGCGCTGCATCTGGATTCCGGTCTCGGCCAGGATCACATGTGCCGCGACCGGGCGATGCCGAATCGACTGGCAGTACGTCGAGCGTGTCGAGGCGTGGAACGCAGAGCGCATCGCCGAGGTTCGCTCGGCTGGCCGTAGAGCTGGGCGCTGGCTCGGCTACAACATCGCGACCTTCCAGTCTGACGCGGAAGGTTGACCGTCAACGAACGGGCGATCAAGGCAGACAGGGCCGGCCGGCACGACGAGGACCTGGCGATCCTGCTCGAGGGAGTTCGGCGCTGTCCGCAGCGCGCATGCCACATCCCTTCGTTGCCTCACCGCAGCCGACGCGGGAGCGCACGTGGAGGTTGGGCGGCGTGAACAGCACGGCAGCGCTGCCGGGCGGTGGCCACTTTGGGGAACGCGATCAAGCGTACGTCGGCGGCGCCGGCGAACTGATATGGCCTCAGTCCTCGGGGGTCCGGCCGCGTGTTCCTGCCGTCGGGTTGTTGTTCCGTTGGTTGTCGGCGTTCCAGCTGGCCAGAAGGCGGATCGCGTCGGCTTCGGGTGTGCCGGGTTGGGGGGTGTAGACGGTGAGTATCTGGCTGGAGACGGCGTCGATGCGGAGGGTTTCGTAGGGCAGCGTGACCTCGCCGATGAGCGGGTGCCGGATGATTTTCGCGCCGGCTCGGGGGACTCGTACGTCGTTGGTCGCCCAGCGCGTCCGGAATTCTGTGCTGCGGGTCGCGAGTTGTCCGATCAGTTCGGTCAGGTCGGGGTCGTCGGGGTGGCGGCCGGCCTCGATCCGCAGCATCGCCACGACGTCCGCCGTGATCCGCTCCCACTCGGGGTACAGGTCCCGGGCCCTGGTTTCGTTCAGGAACAGAAAGCGGGCGCTGTTAGGCCGTCCGGGCAGGTCGTACACCGGCGCGAAGAGTGCGCGCCCGAGCGTATTGACCGCGAGGATGTCGAACCGGCCGTTGAAGACCACTGCGGGTAGGTGGTCCATCGAGTCCAGCAGCACCCGGATCCCGGGGGTCACCTGGTCCTTCGACGTGCCGCGGCTCCGCTTGCGGGCCGCGGGGGTCAGAGCGGCGAGCAGCCGATCGAGGTGAGCGCGTTCGTCATCGTCCAAACGCAGGACGTCGGCGACGGAGCCGACGACTCCGGCGGAGGGCCCGGTTGCCTGGCCGCGCTCGAGCCGCACGTAGTACTCCGGGCTGACCCCGGCAAGCAACGCGACCTCTTCCCTGCGCAGGCCTTTCACCCGACGGCGGGTGCCCTGGGAAGGAAGGCCGGCGTCAGTTGGGGCGACCCGAGCGCGGCGGGTGGTGAGGAACTCGCGGACCGCCGCCCGCGCGGTTTGGGCCACCGTCGAGTTCCCCGCGTTGAAGGCCATTCAAAACGTCAGCGTCTCGGCGCCATCTCTGAGGAATGGGCTACGGGTCCAAGGCTCTTCTGTGACGCTGTCCGCGTGGAAGCAGCGAAAGGGCTGGACTCCGTCGAGCTGAGGGTGCATGGCGTCTCCGGGGCGAGTGCGGAGGAAATCCTCGACCATCCGGTCGTGGTCCGCGTCGCAGGAGATCACCACGCCGGCTTCTACCGAGTTCGGCCCGGGATGGGAACCGGCGGCGGCACGACCGAAGGCATCCCCGTCGAGGCGTATCGCTGGGGTGCGCTAACGGCCGGCGCGGCGGTGCGGACAGCCTCTAGGCTCCTGCTGCTGCCGTTCATGCTGGTGAACGTCGCGGTGTGGATGCGTCCGACGGCGGCCGACCGGTTCGGTCTGCTCACCGTGTTGTGCCGCCTGCTCGCCGGCACCCTCACCGCCGCCTTCGTCCTGTCGATCATCGGCGTCACGCTGGACCTGGTCGGCTGGCAGTGTGTGCCCTACGACGAGTGCCGGGACGGCCGCCCGTACCTCGCCTGGCTGCGGGGCCTGCCGGTGGGCCCCCGCCTGGTCGTCCTGTCGATCGTTCCCCTGGTCGCGCTCTGGGTGATCTGGAGCATCGGCGCCCGATCCGCGCAGGCGCTGGAGGGTTTCGGCCTCCCACGGCAGCTGAACACCGCGATAGATGAAGGCCTCGACGAGCCCGGTTTCTGGGACGACGAGCGCAGCCCCGCATGGCTGCGCCAGGTCCACGCGGGCATTGGCATCGGCACCCTCGACGCCAGCCTGCTCGGCGGGTTGTCCAACAGTGAGAGCGACGCCGGCCTGTGGCTGTTGATTGCTCCCCTCGGCCTGCTGATGTTCTGCGCGGTGCTGCTCTGCCTCCCCGTGCCGACCAGCCCCGAACGCGTACGGTCCCTCCTGCGCCCCCTCTGGGCCGCCACGGCTGCAATCACCATCCTGAGCCTCACCTACGCCGCCCTAACCCGACCCGCCCAGCTGCCAGTCGGACAGCTGCCTGGCTACGAGGGATCGGTCGCCACGCTCATCGCGGCGCAGGGATGCCTGCTCGCCCTGCTCGCCGCCGTCACGAACGCGCGGCTGCGGCACGTCACCCACGACGTACGCCCGCTTCTTCGCTCGTTCGGGGCGCCGGTTGTGGCCGCCGCCTCGGTGATCGTCGGCCAAGCCTTCGCCGCCACCCTGGTCTACCGCGTCGCCGACCTGCTCGACCGCGGCTCCGTGCCCGGTCCGGTGCGCCCCAGTCCGTCAGGTGTCGCCCCGCTCGACCCACCCGTCGGCTACTGGTGGGCCGCGCTCGCCGCGCTCGCGGCGCTCATCGTTGTCGGCGCGTCCGGGTCAACCGCGCTCCTGCTCAGCCGGCGACGGCGTCGTTCCCTCGCCGAGCAGGTCGTCCGGCAGGACTATCCAGTCACGCCGCCAGGTGCGGCGCACCGACTGGCGGCGGTCCGGGAGGCGATCGCCCGGTCGCACCTGACCGAGGAACTGGGGCCGATGCTGATCGCCTTCTTCCTGGTCTCCTCGCTCGGCCTGGCCACCATCGCCCTCGACCTGCTGGGAATCGGCCCCACTCAACTCGCAACCCGGCTGGGCACGACGCACCAGGGCAACGCCCTGCTGGCCGCTTACGTGACTGACGGCGGGATCTGGATCATCAGCCTGCTGGTCATCGGCCTGTTGATCCTCGGGTTCCGCTCCTACCGCTCACCCGATACCCGGCGCCTCGTCGCGGTCCTCTGGGACCTGGGCAACTTCTGGCCGCGAACCGTCCACCCCTTCGCACCCCCTTGCTATTCCGCCCGAGCAGTGCCCGAACTGGCCCGCCGGGTCTCCGCGCTAACCGGTGAGGGAACGGTCGTCGTCATCTCCGGCCACAGTCACGGTTCCATCCTGGCGGCGGCCGCCATCCTGCAGCTGCCGGCACCGGTACGTCGCCGGGTGGGACTGCTCACCCCCGGCTCACCGTTGGCCAGGCTTTACGCCCGGCTCTATCCGGCCTATTTCGGCGGTCAGACGCTGTGCGAGCTGGGCGGCCGGCTGGACTGGCGTTGGCGGAACCTTTGGCGAGACACCGACCCTATCGCTGGCCCGATCTTCCACCGGCGGGGAGACGACAGTTCACGATGCGGGGATCGCAGAGCGTACGCAGTGGATGTCCGGCTCCGCGACCCGCGCGGTCTGACCATTGATCCGACCGACACTGTTCCGCCGCCGATCGAGCGACACTGGCCGTACCACACGCAGCCGCAGTATTGGGCGGCCGTGCGGGAGCTTGCCGATCAAACCGGTCAACACGGGGACCGCGGCCAGCCGAACTTCCACTCGTAGCCGAACTGCCGGGTTCCGTGCTCCGCGGCTGGAACGGCCGCCACCAGCAGCAGCGCCGCGAGGAGTCGGATTTGATCACACGGCCGGGCCCAGTCGAACGGCGGCGATCGGCAGAACCCGGCCTGACAGGACTGCCCGGTGCTGCGGACGGACCAGTCATTCACGATGTCGACCTGGGTCCGGCCGGACCCGACACGCGGGGCGCAGTCGGTCCTGGCCCAGGACGCCGCAGACGGTAGCGTCCTCCGGCTGTCCTGCCAGCCAGGACGGCGGTCGGTGGGAGTTCGGGGTGCTGTTCGACCGACGGGCGCGTACGACTCGGCCGTCACCCACGCCAACCCCGACCGGATCGTCCCCGCTTCCGCTGGGAGCATCGCCATCCCTGGCTGAAAGCTCGAACGGCTTGTCCAATCGGCCGAGCTGCTCCGGGGTTCAACGTCGCGTCTCGCTTAGCGGCTGCACCTGCTGACGTGGCCCACCGGCTCATAGCTCCCTGCCTGCGAGGCATCGACCACCGTGGTGGCATGAGACTTAGCGCGGTCTCGGAGGGACCCGGCATCGCACTGAAACGACGTGGCCGGTCTGCGCGTCGATGATGAACTCGACATCTCCCCTGAAGGGTGCGCCGGGTACGGCTTGACTTGTCCGACCGCCAACGGCGCCAACATCGTGCAGTGGACCGACGGCAACGGCACCAACCAGCAGTTCCGCCTGGCCGACTCTGACGGTGGCTACGTCCGGCTGATCAACCGGAACAGCAACAAGGTGGTGGAGGTGCAGGGCGCCTCGACCGCCGACGGGGGCAACATCGTGCAGTACGACGACTGGAACGGCAGCAACCAGCAGTGGCAACTCGTCCGCGTCGACGGCGGCGGCAACCCCACCACCCCGCCGCCCGGCACGTGCGCTCTGCCGTCGACGTACCGCTGGACGTCGACGGGCCCGCTGGCGAACCCGAAGTCCGGGTGGGTGTCGCTCAAGGACTTCACCTACGCCCCCTACAACGGCAGGCATCTCGTCTACGCGACGACGCACGACACCGGGACGAGGTGGGGCTCGATGAACTTCGGCCTCTTCACAAACTGGTCCGACATGGCCTCGGCGAGCCAGAACACGATGTCCGTCTCCACTGTCTCGCCGACGCTGTTCTACTTCGCCCCGAGGAACATCTGGGTGCTCGCCTATCAGTGGGGTGGGACCGCATTCTCCACCGGACGTCGAGCGACCCCACCAATCCGAACGGCTGGTCCTCGGAGCAGGTGCTCTTCTCGGGAAGCATCTCCGGCTCGGGTACGGGACCCATCGACCAGACGCTCATCGGTGACAGCACGAACATGTACCTGCTCTTCGCCGGGGACAACGGCAAGATCTACCGGGCCAGCATGCCCATCGGAAATTTCCCGGGCAGTTTCGGCTCGACATCAACGGTGATCATGAGTGATGCGACGAACAGTCTGTTCGAAGCCGTCCACGTCTACAAGCTCCAGGGCCAGAGCCGGTACCTCATGCTCGTCGAGCGATCGGCTCGCAGGGCCGCTACTTCCGCTCGTTCACGGCCACCAGTCTGGGCGGTTCGTGGACACCACAGGCCGCGACCGAGAGCAACCCCTTCGCCGGCAAGGCCAACAGCGGCGCCACCTGGACCAACGACATCAGCCACGGCGAACTGATTCGCAGCAACGCCGATCAGACCATGACCATTGATCCCTGCAACCTGCAGTTGCTCTACCAGGGACGTTCCCCCAGCTCCGGCGGCGACTACGGCCTCCTGCCTTACCGGCCGGGTCTGCTGACACTGCAGCGCTGATGGCCTGACAAAGCTCCGACGCAAGTGTCTCTGACGTCCGCCGCCAAGGGCGTACGTCGAATCGGGTGACGTTGTCGCCGCTCGCGTTCGCGATCGGGTGGCGTCGGAGGGGGCGGGCTCGGTGCAACGCCGAACCCGCTCCGAGGCAGGTGACGGACGACCAGCCGGACGAGCGCGGGGCCGCGCCGGCCGGCAGCAGATCAGTGCGGGTCCGATTGGGGGAGCAGGTTGGGAACAGCCGGGTGCGGCGGCTGGGCCTTGCGTTGGGAGCAGATTGGGTGCAGGCCGGCTAAGTGGTCACCGCAGCGAAGAGGTCACCCGACCCCGGCCTGCCGGCGACCTCCGGCCGGCATCGGGGCCGGCCGGCCACACCTCGGGAAAACAGGCATTCCAGAGGTCATGCGCGGTCTAGCGTGCGTCCGTGAGTGGAAGGGGCAACGAGGTGGAACGACACGGGCTGAACCGCCGTCCGCACGGGACTTTCCGGTGTCCGACCTGCAGCGCGGCTCTCTCCCTGTGGGCTGCCACCGCTGCCGGCCCCGATGAGACTGGCGAGCTTCCGCCCCGTGAGTTCCGTCGATGCCTGGAGTGCCTTCGCCTGGCGGTCCGCATCCAAGGCACGCACGAATGGCAGGACACGAGCGAGGAAGCTGCGCCTGCCCGCATACGCCCCATGATCGCCATGCTCTAGTCCGCGACGACACCAACCCGCCGTGGGACACCTTCCGACGCCATCGATCTGCCGCCACCCGTGCGGACCGGGTCGCGACCGCCATGTCGACATCCGCTGACGCCGCAGGGCGGACGGGATACTGCCTCGATGATCCGTTTCCGCTTCGAGTTGTATCCGCCGGACGAGGTGTCGTCGTGGGACGGTGACCAGCCAACGCTGCACTGGTTCGGGCTCGCCGAGGGCTGGTACCGGCTTGAGGTCGGTGGGCAGCAGTTGCTGCGGCGGACCACCTCGAACATCCGCATCCCTTCGTCGACTACTACCTGGCCCGGCTCTGGAAGACGGGTCAGGCGGAGGGCTGGTGGCATTTCATACGGCTGTTCGCCGTACAGCAGCGCCAGGCGATGGGCGGGGGAGCGTCGAGGCTGCCGCGGTTGCGGTCGTAGCGGCGGGCAGTGCGGGGATCGGCGAGGCCGAGGAGGTCCTGGACGTCGCGCAGTGGGGCCGCCGTCGTCGAGGGCAGCGGCGTGGCGCAGGCTGTGCAGGGAGACCTGCTCGGCGGCGGCCAGGGCCGGCCACCCCGGGCGAGCCGCCGGACCAGGTGCCAGACCCTCGACTGGCTATGTCGGTTGCCGTACCGGGTGGTGAACACCGGGCCGTTGCACGCCACGTGACGACCGCAGGTGCTCTGACCTGTGCCTCAGGTCGTCCTGGATGGTCCGCTCCGTGCGGCAGAACGGGCACTCGTGGCCGTCGGGCTCGTGCGGCCTCACAGCCGAGCTTTCAGCACATCGACCTCGCAGCCTGGCGCGGACGGGTCGAAGCCGTGCTCGACCAGCCAGCGGATCGCCAGCAGGCTTCGCAACGACCACCACGCGCGGATCACGTCGAGGTCGACATCGGTGCCGTAGCCGGCGACCACGTCGTCAAGGTGCTCCTCGTGTCCGAGCGTCAAGACGGCGAGGTCGTACAGGGCATCGCCCTGGGCGGCCTCGGACCAGTCGATCACGCCGGTGATCTTGTCGTCGCCGACGAACACGTGGGTGATCTGCAGGTCGCCGTGCATGAACACCGGTTTCCATGGCCGCAGCGCAGCCTCGGCAACCTGACGGTTGCGGGTGACCAGGTCGGAGGGAAGGACGCCGTTCGTGACGAGCCACTCGCATTCGCCGTCGAGGCGCGTTGCCAACTCGTCGAGGCTCCGACCGGGCCAGGGCGGCAGGGGCGCGTCGTGCAGCCTCCGTGCGGCGGCACCCGCCGCGGCCCACGCCGCCGGCGACGCGGTCGACGGCTCGCCGAGGCGGCCGAGTGCCGTCCCCGGGAGGGCGGCGAGCGCGAGCACGGGCGGCTTCCGCCACAGGACCTCCGGAGTCGGGATCGGTGCCATGGCCATCGCCTCGACCTCGACGTCGGTGCGCGTCTGATCAGCGTCGATCTTGAGGAACACGTCGCCGACGCGCAGGGTCGCGCGTTCGTTATGGGCGACGACGACCTCGACCTCTTCCACGTCGGCCATTTTCGCGAGGATGACGACCGACGTCACGCGCTTATCGCGTGCGACTGGGCGGCCGGTCGACGAGTGTGCGACCCGAGGCCGCCGATTCCCGCCGCCGCCCGCCCGCCCGAGTGGCAGGGTGGTTGTCCATGGACAGGAAGCAGGTTGCCGGTTGGCTCGCCGCCTACGAGCAGGCGTGGCGGACGCCGGGCACGAGCGGGCTGGTCACGCTCTTCACCGAGGATGCGAGCTACCAACAGGGGCCGTACTGGACGCCCGTGGTCGGCCTGCCGGCCATCGCCCGGATGTGGGAAGCGCAGCGCAAGGGCCCCGACGAGGTGTTCGACATGACCCGGGAGATCGTCGCGGTCGACGGCGACACCGCGGTGGCGCGCCTGGAGGTCCGCTACGGCGACCCGGTCGACCAGGAGTACCGCGACCTGTGGGTCATGCGGTTCGCCGAGGACGGACGTTGCCGCTCGTTCGAGGAGTGGCCGTTCTGGCCGGGACAGCAGCCGGCCAGCCTGCCGGACGGATTGTGACCGGCGAACTGGTCACGGTCGCGGCGTCGGCGGTCATTCCCTCATTCGACCGCGAATCGGGATGATACGTCGGCCGCCGCGAGGACTTTCGCCGCCGGCCTTCTAACTATCCGCGATAGCGCCCTGACTTTTCGTTGACCCGGGCATAAGTCGTCGTTACGGTCGACGCATGTCTATGGCCGATCCGGTAACGGCGTCGCCGACATGACGTCCGAGGTGACGACCAGCGTCCGGCTGACCGGGATCAGCAAGTCCTTCCTCGGGGTGCCGGTGCTGCACGGGGTGGACCTGGAACTGCGCGGCGGTGAGGTGCACGCCGTGATGGGCGAGAACGGCGCGGGAAAGTCCACTCTGCTCAAGGTGCTGGCCGGGGTGCACCGGCCGGACGGCGGCAGCATCGAGGTCGACGGCGCCGAGGTGTCCTTCGCCGGCCCCAGCGATGCGCAGCGGGCCGGCATCGCGATCATCCACCAGGAGTTCACTCTGCTGCCGCACCGCAGCGTCGCCGAGAACGTCTACCTCGGCCGCGAGCCCGTACGCCGGATGCAGGTCGACCGGCGGCGCATGGTGGCCGACACCCGCGAGCTGCTGGACTGGCTCGGCGAGGACGGGATCGACCCGACCGATGCGGTGTCGTCGCTGTCGGTCGCCCAGCGGCAGGTCGTGGAGATCGTCAAGGCGCTGTCGACCAACGCGCGGGTGCTGGGCATGGACGAGCCGACCGCCGCGCTCGCCGACCACGAGGTCGAGCTGCTCTACGACCTGGTGCGCCGGCTGCGCGAGCGGGGCATCGCGATCCTCTACGTCTCGCACCGCATGCGCGAGGTGTTCGACCTCGCCGACCGGATCACCGTGCTCAAGGACGGGCGCCTCGTCACCTGCGCCCCGACCCACGAGCTAACCCCGGCGGACCTCGTCCGCCACATGGTGGGCCGCGACCTGGGCGAGTACTACCCGGACCGAGGGGACCCCGACGACCTCGGGCCCGTGCGTCTCACGTTGCGCGGTGCCGGCAACGGCCGCGTCCGCAATCTCGACCTCGAGGTACGCGCCGGAGAGATCGTCGGGCTGGCCGGGCTGCAGGGGTCGGGTCGCTCGGCACTCGCGCGCGCCGTGTTCGGTGTCGAGCCGTTCACCAGAGGCGGGTTGGAGGTGGACGGGAAGGCTCAGCGGGTGACCCGGCCGCGCACCGCCGTACGCCTCGGTATCGCGCTGGTCACCGAGGACCGCAAGGGCGACGGGTTGGCGCTTCGCCAGTCCGTACGCGACAACACGTTGCTGGTGCGCCGCGCCGCGCTGCGCGGCGCGCGTTCCCGCGCCCGCTCCGACGTGCCCGCGCTGCTCGACCTGGTGACAGTGGTGGCCCGCGGCGAACACCAGGAGGTGCGCTTCCTCTCCGGCGGCAACCAGCAGAAGGTCGTACTCGCCAAGTGGCTGGCGGTCGAGCCGAGGGTGCTGATCGTCGACGAGCCGACGCGCGGCATCGACGTCGGCGCGAAGCGAGCCGTGCACGAGCTGCTCCGTGACCTCGCGAAGCGCGGCGTGGCGGTGCTGATGATCTCCTCGGAACTTCCCGAGTTGATCGGGATGAGCGACCGGATCCTCGTCATGCACAACGGCGCGCTCGCCGGTGAGCTGCCCGCCGGCGCGAGCGAGGGGGCCGTGATGGCGCTCGCCACCGGGCACCGGGCCGGTGAGGCGGCATGAGCGTCCTTCAGCGGGACACCTCCCCAGCCGGGCAACTGGCCACCCGGCCCGTGCTGCGCCAGCGGCTCACCCCGGTCGTCGTCGTCTACCTCGCGCTCGTCGCCCTGCTCGTCGTCGGCAGCGTCCTGGTCGGGCTGCGCGGCGAGGTCCTGCTCGACCAGGCCGGCATCCTCAACATCCTCACCCGGTCCACCGCGCTCGGGCTCGTCGCGATCGGCCAGACGATGGTGATCCTCACCGGGTCGCTCGACCTGTCCGTCGCGTACCTGATCGGCCTGACCTCGCTGCTCGCGGCGGAGACCATGGCCGGGCAGAACGGCATGGTCCTCCCCGGCGTGCTGCTCGCGCTCGCCGTGGCCGCCGGCGTCGGGCTGGTCAACGGGCTGGTCATCACCGTCCTCAAGGCCAACGCGTTCATCACGACGCTCGGGGTGGCGCTGATCCTGCGCGGCTATCTCGAGAACAACTACACCGGCCCGGCCGGCGACGTACCGCGCGGCTTCCAGCACCTCGGCTACGACCGGATCGGCCCGGTGCCGGTCGCGGCGCTGCTCATGCTGGCCGTCGCCGCGCTCGCCTGGTGGTACCTGTCGCGGACCCGCCCCGGCTACCACATCTACGCCGTCGGCGGCGACCTCGAGGTGGCCCGGCTCTCCGGGGTGCCGACCCGTCGGGTCGTCGTCACCGCGCACGTGCTGTGCTCGCTCGCCGCCGGCCTCACCGGGATCTACCTCGCCAGCCGGCTCGGCTCGGGAGCCCCGTACGTCGGCACCGACGCCGGCTACGACCTGGAGTCGATCGCCGCCGTCGTGCTCGGCGGGACGTTGCTCGCCGGCGGCCGGGGCGGCGTCGTCGGCACCATCGGCGGTGTCCTCATTCTCGCCACCCTGGACACGATCTTCGACGACCTCGCGGTCGACCCGTTCTTCAAGGACGTGGTGCGCGGCGTCGTCCTGGTGGCCGCGGTCGCGCTCTACGCGCGCCGGATGATGGCCGACCGCGCCCGGGGGAGGCTGACGTGAGCTGGCGTCCCCGCCTGGCCGAGGGCACCGCGCCCGTGCTCGTCGTCCTGCTCCTGCTGCTCATCGGCCTCGCGATCGCCGGCCCGGCCTACGACGAGCCGTCCGGCTACCTGGCGCTGCTCAAGCGCGCCGCGCCGCTGATGATCCTCGCCATCGGGCAGTACTTCGTCATCGTCTCCGGCGGGTTCGACCTGTCCGTCGGCGCCCTGGTCACCGCCGGGGTGGTCATCGCGGCCCGGCTGATCGACGACAACGACTCCGCGACCACCTGGGTGATCCTGCTCGTACTCGGGTTCGGCCTGCTGGTCGGCCTGGTCAACGGGCTGATCACGACGAAGCTCCTGGTGCCCTCGTTCATCGTCACGCTCGGCATGCTGCTGGTGCTCGACGGCGCGACCTTCCTCTGGACCGACGGCGCGCCGCGCGGCGCACTGTCGGCCGGGTTCCGGCGGTTCGGTCGCGGCGACCTGGACATCCCCGTGCTCGGCGAGGTCCCGTGGTCGGTGCTCATCCTGCTTGCGATCCTGGTCGCCGCGGCCCTGTTCATGCGCAGCGGCACCGGCCGGGCGCTCGTCGCGGTCGGCGACAACGAGGCGACCGTGCGGCTCTCCGGCGGCCAGGTAGACCGGCTCCGGCTGCTCGCGTTCGTCCTTTCCGGGCTGCTCGCCGCGGTCGCCGCGATCCTGCTCGGCGGGTTCGCCGGCGTCTCGGCGCAGGTCGGCAACGGCCTGGAGTTCCGGGCGATCACCGCCGTCGTGCTGGGCGGCGTGCTCCTCGGCGGCGGACGCGGGTCGGTGGTCGCGGCCGCCGCCGGCGCACTGTCCCTGGAGGCGCTGTTCACGCTGCTGAACCTGCTCGGCGTGAGCGGCGCCCTCGAGTCGGCCGTGCAGGGCCTGATCATCATCGCGGCCGTCGCCTACGCCTCGCTCGGCGGCGGTCTGCGGCAACGGCTGCGGTGGCGGCCGAAGCGCAACACCGTGCACCCCGCTCCCTCCTGACGTCCCCACGGCTGGCAAAGGAGATCGGAAATATGACCAAGAGATGGCCCCTGGTGGCCGTGGCGGCTGCCCTCGCACTCGCCGGATGCTCGAGCGACCTGCCCGACGACACGGCCCCTGGCGGCGGGTCGTCCGGCTCTGACACCCGTAAGTCGGAGTTCTTCGACCAGGCCGAGTACGACCGCCAGCTCGCGTTCCGCAACGCCACGCCGCAGGGCCCGGACGGCAAACCGTGGGAGCAGATGCTCGAACCGGAGATGGTCGACACCGCGAAGTTCGCCAAGCCCGGCGGGAAGTACACCCTGTGCTTCTCCAACGCGGCGGTGGACAACCCGTGGCGGCAGGTGGGATTCAAGACCATGCAGCAGGAGGTGAAGCTGCACCCGGAGATCACCGACTTCGTCGTGCTGGACGCGGAAGCCAAGGACGACAAGCAGATCAGCGACCTCCAGTCGCTGAGCGGCCGGAACTGCTCCGCGATCATCATCTCGCCGAACACCACCGCCACGCTGACGCCGGCCGTCGAACAGGCGTGCGCGAGTGGCGTACCGGTGATCGTGTTCGACCGGGGCGTCAACACCAGCTGCCCCGTCACGTTCATCCACCCCATCGGCGGCTTCGCCTTCGGCGCGAACGGCGCGGAGTTCCTCAAGGAGAAGGTCAAGCCGGGCGGCAAGGTCCTCGCCCTGCGCATCCTGCCCGGCGTGGACGTGCTCGAGCAGCGGTGGGCGGCCGCCAACGAGATCTTCGCCGGTAGCGAGCTGGACGTGGTCGGCGTGGAGTTCACCGACGGCGACGCGGCCAAGACGAAGAGCATCGTGGCCGACTACATCCAGCGCGAGGGTGAGATCAACGGCGTGTGGATGGATGCCGGCGCGACCGCCGTCGCCGCGGTCGAGGCGTTCCAGGACGCCGGTGTCGACGTGCCCGCTGTCGTCGGCGAGGACCAGCAGGACTTCCTGCGGCTGTGGGTCGACGAGGGCCTGACCGCCGTCGCGCCGACCTATCCCACCTACCAGTGGCGCACTCCGGTCATCGCCGCGCTGAAGATCCTCAAGGGCGAGCAGGTGCCGAAGGAGTGGGTGCTGCCGCAGCCGCGGATCACCAGCGACAACGTCCGGGAGTATGTCAAGCAGGACATGCCGCCACTGCACTACGCGATGTGTGGCTGCGAGGGCATGCCGGGCTACCCGGGGCCGTGGAAGTGAGCGGACATCCGCTCGGGGTCAACACGTGGGTGTGGACCTCACCGCTGACCGACGCGACCCTGGCCGCGCTCGCGGCCAGGGTCGCGGGGTGGGGCTTCGACGTGCTCGAACTCCCGGTGGAGAACCCGGGCGACTGGGACCCGCAGCGGGCCGCGGGAGTGCTCGCCGACCATGGCCTCGGCGCCACCGTGTGCCTCGTGATGCCACCCGGTCGGGAACTCGTCGGGGCGGACGAGGCCACAATCCGGTCCACGCGGGACTACCTGTTCCGGGTGGTGGACGCCGCCGCGACGGTCGGCTCGGCGGTGATCGCCGGGCCGGCGTACGCCTCGGTCGGCCGCACCTGGCGGCTGTCACCGGGCGAGCGGACTGCGGCGTACGCGCAGCTTCGGGAGAGCCTCGCCCCCGTCGTGGACCACGCGGGCGCGGCCGGGGTCACCGTGGCCGTCGAGCCGCTCAACCGCTACGAGACGAGCCTGCTCAACACCGTCGGGCAGACCCTCGAGGCGATCGGCGACCTGCCGCACTGCGGGGTCGCGCTCGACCTCTACCACCAGAACATCGAGGAGACCGATGTCCCGGCGGCGATCCGCGCGGCCGCCGGCCGGGTGGCCCACGTCCAGGTCTGCGGCAACGACCGCGGCACGCCCGGCGTCGACCACCTGGACTGGCCGGCCATCCTCGCCGCGATCGACGAGGCGGGCTACACCGGCCCGCTGTGCATCGAGTCGTTCACCGCGGAGAACGCCACGATCGCCACCGCCGCCTCCATCTGGCGGCCGCTCGCCGAGAGCCAGGACGCGATCGCCGTCGACGGCCTGAAGTTCCTGCGGGCGGTGATGCCGTAGGCCCACCGCCAGCTGCACCCGGTCCGGCGGCGCCGGCACGCCGCACGGTCACGACAGCATCAGTTCCTCGCGTCCCAGGGAGGTACACCACCCCATGAACGTGACCTGGCGTCCCCGGTGGGGACGGTTACTCGCGATGCCGGTCGCCGTCGCCGTCGCACTCGCACTGTCCATGATCGGCACGCCGCCGGCGGCCGCGCACCCGGGCGCGCACGGCGACGCCCACGTGCTGATCTTCACCAAGACCACCCAGTTCCGGCACGCCGAGGCGATCACCCAGGGCGTCCCGGTGCTACAGGCCGCCTTCACCGAAGCTGGGATCACCTCCGAGCACACCGAGGACTCGGCGATCTTCAACGACGAGGACCTCGCGCACTTCGACGCCCTGGTGATGTTCCAGGCCTCCGGCGACCCGTGGACCGCCCAGGAAAAGGCGGCGATGGAGCGCTACATGCAGGCCGGCCACGGCATCGTCGCCATCCACAACGCGACCGACATGCGCGGGAACTACGCGTGGTGGGACAGCATGATCGGCACGCTGATGCCCGGCCACGCCGCCACCGGCAGCAGCCCCGGCCTTCCGGGCACCGTGCGGGTCGAGGATCAGACCCACCCGTCGACCAGCCACCTGCCGCAACGGTGGGATCGGGCCGACGAGTGGTACAACTACGCGCTCAACGTCCGCGGTGACGCGCACGTTCTCGCCACGATGGACGAGACGACGTACGACCCGGGCGGCAACGCCATGGGCTACGACCACCCGATCTCGTGGTGCAAGCCGTACGACGGCGGGCGTGCCTGGATGACCGGCATGGGCCACTTCGGCGCGCACTACACCGGTGAGACGCGGCTGGTGCAGCACATCGTCGGCGGCGTGAAGTGGGCGGCCGGCATAGCCGAGGGCGACTGCGGCGCGACCACCTGGGACAAGTTCGAGCGCGTGCCGCTGGACCAGAACACCAGCGCGCCGTACGCGATGGACGTCGCGCCGGACGGCCGGGTGTTCTACACCGAGCTGGTCCGCGGCGAGATCCGGGTGTACGACCCGCGCAACCAGACCACATCGACCGCGATCACCATCCCCGTCTACTCCGGCGGTGAGGACGGCCTGCTGGGCATCGCGCTCGACCCGCACTTCGCGGACAACGGCCACCTCTACCTCTACTACTCGCCGGCGAGCAGCGACGACACGAACCCGGAAAACTTCGTCAACCGGCTGTCCCGGCTGACCGTCGGCGCCGGCTCGCAGATCGACCGGGCCAGCGAGAAGGTGCTGCTGGAGGTGCCCGCGCGGCGGCTGCCCGACGAGCCGGGGCACACCGGCGGCGGGCTGGACTTCGGCCTGGACGGCAACCTCTACCTCGGCGTGGGCGACGACGTGAACCCGCACTCCGAGCCGTCCGGCGGCTACGCGCCACTGTCGGAACGCGACAACACCTTCCACGACGCGCGGGCGACCTCGGCCAACACCAACGACCTGCGCGGCAAGGTCCTGCGGATCCACCCGGAGGCGGACGGCACCTACTCCGTTCCCGAGGGCAACCTGTTCCCGGCGGGCACCGCGAAGACCCGCCCGGAGATCTACGCGATGGGCTTCCGCAACCCGTTCCGCTTCGCCATCGACCCACAGTCGGGTGCGCTGGCCGTGGCCGACTACTCGCCGGACAACGGCAACGACAACCCCGACCGCGGCCCGGCGGGCATCGCCGAGTGGAACCTCATCACCGAGCCCGGCTTCTACGGCTGGCCGCTGTGCATGGGCGACAACGAGCCGTTCCGGGACGTCGACTACCGGACCAACCCGGTGACCGTCGGCGGGTACTTCGACTGCGCCAACCCAGTCAACGACTCGATCCGCAACACCGGCCTCACCCAGCTGCCGCCAGCCAAACCGGCGAAGATGTGGTACGGCTACAAGCGCTCCTCGGTGCCGTCGGTCATCCCGCAGGGCGGTGGACTCGCGCCGATGGGCGGGCCGTTCTACCAGTACGACCCGGACCTGAAGTCGGACACGAAGTTCCCGGCGTACTACGACGGCAAGCCGTTCTTCTACGAGTGGTCCCGCAACAAGATGTACTCGATCATCACCGACGGCGACGGGGGCGTGGAGAAGGTCAACCCGTTCCTGCCGGAGGAGCAGTTCCTCGCGCCGATCGACTCGAAGTTCGGCCCGGAGGGCTCCCTGTACGTGCTCGACTGGGGTGGCGGCTTCGGCCGGGACAACCCGAACTCGGGCCTGTACCGCATCGACTACATCTCCGGCTCCCGCTCGCCGGAGGCGAAGGCCACCGCCACCCCGGATTCCGGGCCCGCGCCGCTTGAGGTGCGGTTCGACGGCGCGCCGTCGTCCGACCCGGAGGGGGAGCAGCTGACGTACGCGTGGGACTTCGACGGCAACGGCACGGTCGACTCGACCGACCGGGCGCCGACCCACACGTACGCCGACAACGGCGTCTACGACGCCCGACTCACGGTGGCCGACCCGCACGGCAGGACCGGCACCACGACCGTGCCCATAACCGTCGGCAACACCCGGCCGCAGGTGCGTTTCGAGCTGCCGCCCGACGGCGGGTTCTTCGACTTCGGTGACGAGGTCAGCTGGAACCTGTCGGTCACCGACGCCGAGGACACCCAGATCGACGATGCCGACGTGGTGATCCAACCGGCGCTCGGCCACGACGAGCACGCCCACCCGGCCGAGCCGCTGCACGGGCGCACCGGCACGGTGGCCACCTCGCTGGGCGGCGGGCACAGCGACGACATGAACGTCTTCTACGCCCTCGACGGCCGCTACACCGACTCCGGCGGCGCCGGCGGGATCCCCGCGCTCACCGGGTCGGACACCACGCTGCTGTTCCCGAAGCAGCGGGAGGCGGAGTTCTTCGACTCCTCGCAGGGCGTGACCGTGGCGCCGTCGCGGGACGTTGAGGGCCACGCCGACGCCATCACCGGCCAGAACGGCGCCTGGGCGTCGTACGACCCGGTGAACCTGCGCGGCGTCGACAAGCTGGTCCTGCGGGTCAGCGCGGCCGGTGCGGGCAGCGTCGAGCTGCGCCGCGGCGCTCCGGACGGCGCGCTGCTGGGCACCGCACAGGTGCCGGCGACGCCCGCCGGCCGTTACGCGGACGTACCGGTCGACGTCACCGACCCGGGGGAGACGTTCACCCTGTACGCGGTCTTCCCCGGCGCGGGGGAGCGGCGGCTGAACTTCATCGAGGCCGACGGCAAGGGCGTCTCGCCGACGAGCAAGCCGAAGGTCGCGGTGACCGCCCCGAGGCCGGACGACGATCTGGAGCCCGGCGCGATCCAGGTCACCGCCGACGCGAGCGATGCCGAGAACACGGTCACCAAGGTCGAGTTCTTCGTCGACGACACCTCGATCGGCACCGACACCACCGCGCCGTACGAGGTGACGTGGAACGCCACGACCCAGAAGCGCTACCAGCTGACCGCGGTCGCCACCAACGACAAGGGCGCCAGCACCACCTCCCGCATCGTGGAGGTGGAGGTCGGTGACCTGTACGGCGACTGGCAGACCTTCAGCAACACCGACGCCACGTTCGAGCGGCCGGACACCGACACCTGGGTGATCAACTCCGGCGGCGCGAACATGTGGCAGGGCACCGACCAGTACGGCTCGGTCTACCTGCCGGCCGCTGCGGGCAACGAGTGGACGGCCACCGTCAAGATCGAGCGGCAGGGCAACTCCAACCCCTCTGCCAAGGCCGGGCTGATCGTCCGCAACGACGTCACCCAACCGGCCAGCTCGCCCGGCTACGCGGCGATGACGATCCGGGCCGGCCTCGGATTCGAGTGGTTGCGCGACACCGACGGCAACGGGCAGCTCGATGCCAGCACCGGAGCCAGCACGACGAGCTACCCGGCGTGGGCGCGGATCGTGCGCGACGGCAACCAGTACCACGGCTACTGGAGCAAGGACGGGGTGACCTTCACCCGGGTCGGTGATCCGGTGACGCTGACCGGCGCGGCGAGCCCGCAGGACATCGGACTCGCGGTGACCGCGCACAGCACCCTGGCCACCAGCGAGGTGGAGTTCTCCGGGTTCAGCCTGGTGGACGAGGCCATCCACCCCGAGCCGGAACCCGAGCCCGAGCCCGCACCGGGCTGCGTGGTTAAGGGCTCGGACACTTTCGACGGCGCCGCGCTCAACACCACCCGCTGGACGGTGGCGCGCAACGCGCCGGACCGGCCGGTGCGGGTGGCGGACGGCGTGCTGGCGCTGCCTGTCACCAACGGTGACATCAACGAGGCCGCGTCCGGCCCGATCAGCTACGTCGGCCAGCCGGTGCGGACCGGGGCGTGGACGGTCGAGACGAAGGTGTCGATCCCGCACAGCCGGGAGTGGCAGCATGCCGGCCTGCTGATGCACGGCACCGACAACGACTACGTGAAGCTGGCGTTCACCCGCAGCTCGTCCGGCGGGCGGCTGCTCGAGTTCCAGACGGAGGCGGCGGGCACCAGGACCTGGCACGCCAACCTGGCGGTACCCGCCGACTTCCCGTCGGCCGTCCACCTACGGCTGGTGAGCGACGGAACGAAGCTGACCGCCGCGTACTCGACCGACGGGCAGACCTGGACGGCGCTGGCCGGTCAGGCGACGCTGAACCCGCGCGCCACCATCGGCCCGATGGCCGCCGGCGACACGGCGGCCGGCGAGGTCGACGCGGTGTTCGACCACTTCACCGTCACCCCGGACTCGACCGACGACGGCGTACGCGCGCCGAGCGACGAGTTCGGCGGCGACGCGCTCGACGGCTGCCGGTGGGACCAGGTGGTGCGCTACGACTCGACGAAGGTCGCGGTGGCCGACGGTCAGCTGCGGATCGAGACGCAGCCGGGCGACATCAACGGCGACAACTCCGCCTCGCCGCGCAACTTCCTGCTCCAGGACCTGCCGGACGGGGACTGGACGATCCAGACCCGGCTGACGCCGACGATGCTGCACCGCTGGCAGCTCGCCGGGTTCCTGGTGTACGCCGACGACGACAACTACGTGAAGTTCGACGTGCTGGCGACGAATACCAGCGGCTCACCTGTCGACCTGCGCGCCGAGCTGGTCTCCGAGCGCGACGGGCAGTTCGGCAACGGCGGCAACCGGTCGATCGACGTCGCGGAGGCGACCGAGAGCGGCTGGTACGACCTGCGGCTGAAGCGGACCGGCAACACCTACTCGGCCGAGATCAGCGACGGCGGGGTCAACTGGACCTCGCTGGGTGACCCGGTGACCAACGACGCCGCGATGACGTCGTTCGGTCTGATGGCGCTGGGCCCGGAGCAGGTGTCGCCGGTGACGGTGGCGTTCGACTACTTCCGGCTGGTCGACACGACGCCGCCGTCGGTGTCGGTGGTGGTCGACCCGGCGGCGCCGAACGGCGCGAACGGCTGGTACGTCTCGCCGGTCACCGTGTCGGCGAGCGCGACGGACGACAGCAGCGGCCCGCTCCGGATCTCCTACGCGGTCGGCGACGGCGAGTGGGTGGACTACCGGCAGCCGGTGGCGGTGACCGAGAACGGCAAGCGCGAGCTGCGGTTCCGGGCGGTCGACGAGGCGGGCAACGTCTCGCCGCAGTCGGTCGTGTCGGTGCAGGTCGACTCGGCTGTGCCGGTGGTGTCGTTCGGCGGTGTGAAGGACGGCGGCTCCTACGAGTTGGGTGCGGAGTTGCCGGTCACGGCGTCGGCGCAGGACCCGGCGTCGGGCGTCGCGTCCGTGCAGGTGCGCCTGGACGGCGAGCCGGTCACGGGGGCGGTCGCGCCGACCGCGGGCACCCACCGGGTGACCGCGGTGGCGACCGACAAGGCCGGCAACGTGGTGGAGTCGACGGCGTCGTTCGAGGTGGTGGCGACGTTCGCGAACACCGGGGCGCTCATCGAGCGGTACCGCGCGCAGAAGCTGGTCCTGCCGCACCGCGCGGCAGCCCTCAAGGTTCAGCTTCAGGTGGCCGAGCGGATGGCGAAGGCCGGTCGCAAGGCGCAGGCCGAGGCGGCGCTCGACCGGTTCGCGTCGTTCGCCGCGACCGTCGCCGACGAGCGGGCGCGCACCCAGTTGCTGGCGGCCGGCGTGTACCTGAAGGCCCACCTGTGAGGTGATGACGTCGAGCCGGTGCCGGCCGGCTCGCGACCGGTGCCGGAGCACGCCTCGCGTGCTCCGGCACCCGTGTCGTGGACGGCCCCACGGGTGGCGGGCAGCCCGGCTTGATCCACTCGGGGTCACTGAAGTCGCGGTGTCCGCCGCCGGCGACACCCCGACTTCATGGGAGCCGAGTCGATCACGGCTGGTGCGGGCGCGTCTGATCGTCCTTCGCGTACGCGCTCAGACGCAGCTCTCTACTCGGGGTTCTTGGAATCCAGGAGGAGCCCGAGCGCCTCGACGACGAGGCGGTGGTCGTCGAGTTGAGGCAGGCCCGAGACGGTGACGGTGCCGACCGGGCCGGTGCCCCGGAGGATGATCGGGAAGCAGCCGCCGTGCGCGGCGTACCGGGCCGGTTCGAGGTGGGACTGCTCCTCGAAGGTGGTGCCGCGGTCGCGGTAGGACTGGCCGACGAGGTAGGAGCTGTGTCCGAACCGGCGGACGACGCGGATCTTGCGTTCGATCCAGTCGTCGTTGTCGGCGGTGGTGCCGGGCAGCGCGTAGTGGAAGATCTGCTGGTCGCCGAGGCGGATGTCGACGGTGACGGAATGGCCCCGCTCCCTGGCCAGCCTGACCAGACGATCTCCCAGGTCCCAGGCGTCGTTGTGGTCGAAGCGGTCGAACTGGAGGCGTTCTTCCTGCTCCTGAAGTTCTGGCGTCACGGTGTACCGCTCCCTTGCTCGATCGTCGCAACGATCTAAGCAGAGCAGAGAACCCGGCGCGGCCGCACGGTGTACGGACTACCTCAGCGGGCGGAAATGGTGCCGCACCGCATAGTGGAAGACCGCCTCACCGAGCTCCGCGCCGTCGACGTCGGCGCTGCGGAAGTGGACACCGCCCCAGACACGCGCGCCGATGAGCTCGTCGAGCGCCTCGGAGAAGCTCTCGAAGTGCCGGGTCGTCCCGGAGTCCGCGCTGGATCCGCTGAAGGAGACGTCGTCCCTGCCGAAGAAGTGCCGGTACAGCGACATTCGCGCGCCGGTCCCGCACGCGTGGCCGGACGGGTACTCGGGGAAGGGTGGCGTGACGAGCAACGGTGTCCAGTCCGGGTCCGCCGCCGTCCGGGGGTTGCCGTCCGTGTCGGCCTGCTGGATGGCGGTGACCGGACGCCAGTAGCTCCACTGCTCCTTCTGGCTGAAGCAGGCAACTCCCGAGTCGGCCACGATGAGGTCGGTCATCGCGAAGAAGCGCGCGGTCTGCAGCGCGTTCAATCGCTGGGTGGTGGCGAGCTGACGCTTGATCTCCCAGGAGGCGGACTGCCGGTCGTGCCACCAGAGCGCGGCCTCGGTCTGGTCCTGGGTGCGCACCGTGCTGGACGCCGAGCCGACCTCCCTGGCCTCGGCAACCTCCCGGGCATACGCCTTGCTGGTCAGCGGCGGCGGGCCAGGCGCGCGGAACAGAGACGCGCGGGGGAGCAGGAACGGGCGCATGTGCCCCGTCCAGGCCCCCTGGGACAGGAACAGCGGCGGTGTGGGACGCCACTGGCCGGGCTCGGTGCCGACCGTCCACTGCTGGTCGCCGAACGCGCCGTCGTCCTGTCGCGCGGCGACCATCGCGGCCGCGGCCCGGCCCCCGACCCGGATGCCGCCCTGCTTCGGCGGGCCGTCGGGGATCGCATCGAGCGCCTCGTCGTACTCTGCCCGGAGCCGTTCCTGCTGGTTGGGGAAGAGGGCGGCGAGCACACCGTGGGCAGCGGTGGCGACGGCCGCGTCCACCGATTCTGTGCCCCGGGCCGCCGGCGCGACCAGGTACGGCTGGTAAGGCTTACCGGCGATCGCGTTCACCGCGTCGTAGACCGCGCCGTTCACCATCGCGAAGCTACGCACCTGCTCGTTCGGCTGCTGCGCCGCGACGTCCCAGATCGCTGTCTGCGCGTTGAGGTCCCAGCTCACGACCGGATTGGTGGTGCCGGTGCCGGGGGCGGGAGCCCCGGCCGAGGCGGTCGCCGCCGGAGCGGTGGCCGCGAGCAGCGCGCCGAGCGCGACGGACGTGGGGAGGGCGCGGGACCAGAATCTCCGGCGCGCCGGACGGCGGCTCGACATGGGTTCCCCCGATGTTGATCTGCGGTCGGTGTGGCCGGCAACGGGCAACCGTCGACGGCGGACTGCACAACAAAATCAATCGATGATGATGAACCTAACACGAAGCTCTACTGTGGGCTGTCCCGCTATTTATCACCGGAGTTGCCCAGCCCCTGCACGAAAGATCGGAAGTCAGGTGCGAGCGGAAGCTCGGATCGCCTGTCCGCGTCGAACCAGGTGACCGAGGGCGCGCCCTGCGGGCCTGACTTGCGGTAGTCGAGGGCGATCCAGGTGTGTCCGTCACCGGCGAGCAGAACGGTGGGTACGGGCAGGTCCCATTCCTTGAGCAGGTAAGGCGTGTCGAGAATCGACAAGGTCCCCTCAGCTCGGCCTATCCCCATCACGCACTCGAACGGCACATGCTCGCTTGAGGAGGTGGCTCCGCCGGTTGGGTATGAGGACCACTCGTCGGCAACCACACCGCCGTTCTGAATCCGAAGCAGGTCGAGCAGGGCCGCGGGGAGTTTCACGCCAAGGAGGCCTTCCGCGTCCCGGATGGCTGACTGAGTCAGAGGAGGCTGACGACCGTGAGGACTGTCGCTCCAAAAGGACGCCGTTATCTGGTCGAAGCGAGTCACGAACAGCAGCGTACGGCCGCCCGAGCACTCACCTGATCTCGCGGAGGCCTGAGACTGGACAGCAGGTTGCCGGTGGGGTGGACCCTCTCAACTCCGTCATGGGGCCGCCCGGCGTCTCTCATCGAGGGGCGGGCGGCGTGTGGGTATCGACCACCGACACGGCCTTTGACGCTTAACAGCGGCGTAGCCACCAAGGATCATCATCGGGCGTTTGAGGGTTGTGATAAGTACGCCTCACCAGGGCGTCATCCAGGCGGTCGACAACGACTCGGAGCTCTCGCGCGGCATGGCCGGGCAGCATGGCGACTGCCTCTTCCAAGCGCAGCCGTGCCCAGCCTTCGCCACAGCAGGAACAGGTGAACTCCGCTTCCCACGGTCTCCACCGACGCTGGATGCCGGATGCATGCGCGCCCCATACGCTGACCGCGGCGGCCACCATGCCTGGCAGCCAACGCCGCCCCTCCAGCGAGCGGACAGCAGCGTTCGCGGGACCGGAGAGTCCAGGAACATCCCGATAACGGATCCACGGGCTTCGCGTAATCGGCACGCGGCGACGAAGCGATCGAGGCCGCCTACGAGGCACGGCCCCTTCTGTGGAAGGTCACGCCTCAGATCCTCTCACGAAGGTCAACAGGCACTTAGCCAGCCGAAGCGACGCCCCAGCCGGGCAGCGAACCCTTCTGAAACACGGCCTAGCACGACCAACCTCAAGTGGCTGCCGATTGCGACCCTGTTACCGGCTGTCAGCCAGCCCGGTTCCTCGGTTTTCGGAACTGGTGACCCGCGGCCTGCCGGCGAGAGCACTGCACGGACAGTCACTCAACTGGCGGCTCGGTGGCCTGCGGTGCGCGGAGACGTTGATCCAAGCTCCGGCCTCACGTGTGACGAGCGCGTACCGGCTGCTGTACTCGACATCGGGGTCCAGGTGGACGACGGTGAGCGGTGAGTCGGCGAGCGGTGGTGTCTCGACGTTGACCGAGTAGCGGGTACGGATCACGGTTTCGTCGGGCCCCTCCTCGTCGACGTCGATGAGCCAGGGCGGGTTGCCGGGCGGCCACACGCCTGAAGCCCACCATTCATACCGCAGCTCGACCTCCCCGTCGGCCGGGCAGTCCCAGGCCAGGTGACTCACGGTGGCGCCGCCCGCGTTGGCCCATGCGCTCCAGCCGGTGCCGTCGGGCCGGAGGGCCAGCCAACTCGACTCCATCACGCCGTAGTCGTAGGGCTCAGTGGTCCACATTCCCACCAGCCGGTCGTCCCGCATGCGGCGCATCATCTCATCGGTACGAATGAGTGCCCGACGAGCGGCGCGCACCCCGGCAGGTCGTACGGCCCGCCGGGGTGCGCGTTTCAGCGCGAACTGCCGGGGTGCTCGGCGGCCGTCACGGCCACGGGTACAGCACGAGCGTCCACGACGACGCGGAGTCCTGCCGGCAGGAGTAGGCGCTGTAGATCTGCTGGGCGTAGACCCAGTCGTCGCCGACCTCGTCGCAGCCGGTCGCGGAGGGGTAACTTCCGCCGTTGAGGACCTTCTGCAGCATCTTGCTGGTCACGTAGTCGGCGACCTTGTTGCCGGTGGATACGCCGTAGTCGGCGTCCCACTGGTAGTGCACGCCGAGGTAGATGCGGCTGCGGGCGTTCTCGATCGCGGCCGCGCTGAAGCTGGTGAAGGTGCGGGTGACGCCGACGGCGTGCGGGTCTTCGGTGGTGGCGGTGAACGAGATGTTGTCGGTGCCGAAGTAGCGTTCCATCGTCCTGGCCCAGGCGGCGCCGAAGGTGGCGTGACCGGAGACGTACGCGGGGAACGGTGGGCTGAAATTGACGCCGTTGCGGTCTGCGGAGAGCGGACGCCACGCGGTGTCGGCGGTGGTCTGGGCGTTGCCGTCGGTGCCGGCGAGTTGGATGGCGGACTCGGGGCGCCACAGGTCGATGTTGGTGAGGTACTTGGCGTCCCAGGAGGCGATACCGGCGTCGGCCATGGCGCCGGCGACGAGGGCGAACAGGCGCAGGTTGGCCATCTGGTCCAGGCCGCGCTGGGCTGACACGATCCGGGTGTGGGCGTACAACTGGCCCGGCGGCTTGTAGGTGCCGTCGAGGTCGTTGGCCCAGAACCAGGCGATCTGGGTCTGGGTGGCGGTGCGGGTGGAGCCGGTGGCCCGGCCGAGGCTCTTGACCTCGTTGACCTGGCTGGCATAGGCGGAGCTGCTGAGCAGCGCCGGCATCGTCGAGTACCCGCCGGGCAGTCGGGGGCGGAGACTGGTGAGTTTGTACGCCTCCGAGGCGCGGGAGAACATCGTCACGTTGCCCCAGTTCGGCGTGGCGGCGTTGCCGGACCCGGTCGGACGCCAGTAGCCGGGGCTGGTGCTGGGCGTGTACGCCGTGTTGTTCGCCGAACCGTCACTCTGCCGGTAGCTGAGCATGTTGGTGCCGGCCTTGACGCCGATGCTGCGCCCCTGCTGTTGCGAAGCGTCGGCGGGAATGCCGTCCTGGGCCGCGGTGAGATCCGCCGCGAAGCTGATCGACGGATAGAGCCCGGCCAGAACGGTATGTGCGGCGTAGTCGATGGCCGTCTCGACATCGGGATTGGCCCAACCGCCACTGATGCTGTTGTCGCCCGTGTAGTCGATAGCCAAACAGTCGAACGCGTTGTAGCTGCCCGACTTGTAGCAGTTAATGGTATTGACGGCGTTGTACATCGCAAGGTGCATCATCGCGCCGGAGCGGGCCAGTGGGCCGGGCGCGCCGCCGGCCGACCGGTAGGTCTTGAGGAGCACGTCGTTCCAGTGCAGGACGTGGTCGCCGATCGGCGCTGCCTGGGCCGGGTTGGCGGTGGCCGCCACGCCGATCGGCGTGAGCAGCAGGACGAGCGCCGTGATTAGCGCGCGTTTCAGGGATTTTCGCACGACTTTCCCGCTCCCTCGTTTTCTGATGGATGCCGTACCGGACGCGAGTCTTTAAGCCGGAAGCGACGGGCAGGCGACGGGGAGATCACGGAAAAGCATCGAAAAATAGGAAAGCATCAATGCATATGGAAGTCGGATTTCCCATGGTTTTAGATGACTGTCTTCGATGAATCACGATCCCGGCCCGGCCCTCCCGCATCGGTTCGACGTGAGCCGGTCGCCGGCCCCGGGCGGCGACCCGGCCAGCGGGATCGTCACGATCGGTACTGAATTGATTGCCGCCGGCAGTGGGCACATGATCCATTCACCTGGCAGGGTTGGTGGATGGCCGCGCTGCTCCGCTCCCGACTGACCGACTGGACTGTCTCCGTACCCGTGCTCGCCGTCCTGGTGCTGCTCGGAACCTGGGGCCGGGACCTGGCCGGGCCTCTCGTCGTGGTGGTCGCGGTGCTGCTCGGTGGCGCGGTGCTGGCGGCCGTGCACCACGCCGAGGTGGTCGCCCACCGGGTGGGGGAGCCGTACGGCTCCCTGGTGCTCGCCGTCGCGGTCACCGTCATCGAGGTCGCGTTGATCGTCACGCTGATGATCAGCGGGCCGGAGAAGACCCAGTCGCTGGCCCGGGACACCGTCTTCGCCGCCATCATGATCACCTGCAACGGCATCCTCGGCCTGTCCCTGCTGCTCGGGGCGCTGCGCCGGCGGGTCGCGCTGTTCAACCCGGAGGGCACCGGCGGGGCGCTGGCCACCGTCATCACCCTGGCCACCCTCAGTCTGGTCATCCCGACCTTCACCACCAGCCGGCCCGGCCCGGAGTTCAGCCCGGCCCAGCTGACCTTCGCCGCCATCGCGTCGCTGGCCCTCTACGGGCTCTTCGTGCTGGTGCAGACCGGCCGGCACCGCGACTACTTCCTGCCGGTCGACAGCGCGGGCCAGGTGGTCGACGAGGAGGCGCATGCCAAACCGCCGTCGACCCGCGACGCGCTGATCAGTCTGGGACTGCTGCTGGTGGCGCTGGTCGCGGTGGTCGGCGATGCCAAGACCGTCTCCCCGACCATCGAGGCGGGGGTGGCCGCGGCGAACCTGCCTCACGCCTTCGTGGGCGTGATCATCGCCCTGCTGGTGCTGCTGCCGGAGACCCTGGCCGCCGCTCGCGCCGCCCGCCGCGACCGGGTGCAGATCAGCCTGAACCTCGCACTCGGCTCGGCGATGGCGAGCATCGGCCTGACCATCCCGGCTATCGCGATCGCTTCGATCTGGTTGGAGGGGCCGCTGCTGCTCGGCCTCGGCGGCACCCAGCTCGCGCTGCTCACGCTCACCGCGGTGACCGGCGTGCTGACCGTGGTGCCCGGGCGGGCAACCCTGTTGCAGGGCGGCGTGCACCTGGTCCTGCTGGCCGCCTTCGTCTTCCTGGCCGCCAGCCCCTGACATCCAACCCGGCAGGAGCGCCGACCTGCGCCAGGTCGGGCCGGCGAGCACGCGACCTACCAGGCCTCCCCCCGGTTCGGCGCTCAGTCGGCGTCGCGCAGCCGGTCGGCACGGGCGTGCAGGTAGCGCTGCTGCGCCAGGTTGGTCGAGCGGGCGGCTGCCGCGAGATAGGCGTCCCGGGCGCCGGACCGGTCGCCGACCAGCTCCAACAGGTGCGCCCGGGCGGCGGGCAGCCGTGGGTCGTCGCTGAGTCGACCGTCGGCGCGGAGCCGGTCGAGCAGCTCCAGTCCGGCCGGCGCGCCGCAGCTCATGGCCACCGCGACGGCATGGTTGAGCGCCACCACCGGGTTGTCGGAGAACCCGAGCAGCACCTCGTAGAGGGCGGTGATCTGCGCCCAGTCGGTCGCCTCAGCGCTCCGCGCCTCGTCGTGCACGGCGGCGATGGCCGCCTGCACCTGGTACGGCCCGACCGGCCCGCGGGGCAGCGCGGCGCTGACCAGCGCCACGCCCTCGGCGATCTGGTCGGCCTTCCACCGGCGGCGGTCCTGTTCGGCCATCGGCACCAGCTCGCCGTGTGGCCCGATCCGGGCCGGTGCGCGGGCGTCGGTGAGCAGCATGAGCGCCAGCAGCCCGGTGACCTCCGGATCGTCCGGCAGCAGCCGGTGCACCAGCCGGGCCAGCCGGATCGCCTCGGCCGACAGATCCGCTCGGAGCAGTCCGGGCCCGGACGTGCGGGCGTACCCCTCGTTGAAGATCAGGTAGAGCACGTGCAGCACGGCGGCGAGGCGGGCCGGCCGCTCCGCCCCGGTGGGCATCCGGAACGGCAGGCCGCTGTCGCGGATCCGCTGCTTGCCACGGGTGATCCGCCGGGTCATCGTCGCTTCCGGCACCAGGAAGGCCCGGGCCACCTCGGCGGTGCTCAACCCGCCCACCGCACGCAGGGTGAGCGCGATCTGGGAGGCCGGGGAGAGCGCCGGATGGCAGCAGAGGAAGAGCAGGATGAGACTGTCGTCGCCGTCGGTCGGCGGTTCGTCGGCGGGCGACGCCATCCGGTCGCCGGGCAGCACCCACCGGTGGACGGCATCCTCCCGGCGGGCCCGCGCCTGCTCGCGGCGGAGCAGGTCGGTCAGCCGGCGCGCGGCGACGGCGATCAACCAGGCCCGGGGATTCTCCGGTACGCCGTCGCGCGGCCAGCCGGTCGCCGCGGCGATCAACGCCTCCTGGGTGGCGTCCTCGGCGGTGTCGAAGTGCCCGTAGCGGCGGACCAGCGCGCCGAGGACCTGCGGCGCCAGCGGGCGCAGCAGCTCCTCGACGCGTTCGCCGGTCACCGGTCAGCCAGCCAGGTCCTCGAAGCCGTCGAGCACCGGACGCACGTCGACGAACCCGCCGGCCGCGTCCGGGTCGACGAACCCGGCGGCGATCTCGGTGGCCCGGTCGAAGCTGGCGCACTCGACGATGGTGTAGCCGGCGAGCACCTCTTGCGTCTCCGGATACGGCCCGTCGGTGACCACCGGCACGCCGCCGGTGAACTGCACCCGCCGGGCGTGCGCGGGGGCGCTCAGCCCACGCGCGTCAACCAGCTCGCCGGACTCGGCCAGCGCCTGGTGCACCTTCTCCATGTGCGCGTGCATCGCCGCGACCTGCTCGGCCGTCATCGGCGGCTTGTCGGTGGGTAGCCCGGACAGCAGGTCGTAGTCCTGCTGCGAGCCGTACAGCATGATCATGTACTTCACGTTGCGCTCCTTCCGTCGGCGCCGGCGCGGCGCCGCTCACCGGAGACGTCGAGGCTGGCCCCCGGTTCCGGACATCCGACTGCGCGTCAACACACCCGTCCCGTGCCGAGCAGCGCGGCCGTGGGCAGCCCGAGCAGCCCGTCCGGGCCCAGGTGGGTGGCGGTGAGCCGGTCGTACTGTTCGCGGACCCGCCGGCGCAGCCGCTCCGGCGCGTCGCTGAGCAGCAGCCCGAGCTGGCCGATGCCGTTCGCCGGCCCGGCCCACCAGTCTTCCCGGTCCGCGCGGTGCACCCAGGACAGCGTCTCGCAGCGCACGTCCGTCAGCCCCGCGCCACGCAGCAACCCGGTCACTCCCGCCGGGGTCCGGTCGAAGTTCCGCTCGGCGGCCACGCGGGGCAGGTCGGGGCGCGGTGGACCGCCAGCCGCGTCGTAGACCTGCCCCCAGAGCCGTTGCAGCGGCGGCTGCGGATGCGGCCAGACGGTGAACGCCACGAGCCCGCCCGGGCGTACCACCCGGCGCAGCTGCCGCACGGCGGCGGCCGGGTCGCCGACGTGGTTGAGCACGAAGTTCGCCACGGCCGCGTCGAAGGTGCCCGCGGGGAAGGGCAGGTGCGGCAGCGCGGCCCGGACGAAGCGCGCGCCGGAGGCGGAGCGCCGGGCCGAGGCGATCATGCTCTCCTCGGCGTCGACCGCGGTCACCGTCGCGCCCCGTCCGGCGGCGAGCCCCGCGACGGTGCCCGGCCCGGTGCCGACATCCAGCAGCCGGGTGCCGGCCCGCGCCCCGGCCGCGTCCAGCAGCGCGTCCGCCGGGTGGGCGCAGAGCCGCCCGAAACTGCGGGCGTACGCCTCGGCGCGGCCGACCCAGCGGTGGCGCTCGTGATCGTCGAAGCTGCTCATGGACGGCGAGCGTAGCGGCCGACGTGCTCGGCCCGCTTACCGTCGAGGCATGACCTCGTGGGTGGTACTCGGCACCATCGCACTGATCGCACTGATCATGGCCGGTTGCTTCGGCTACGTCGCCTGGCGGGATCGTCGCCGGGTCAGCTCGCCCGACGACGACGCGGCCGCCCGGGACGCCCAGCACTGGCACGAGACCGGAGGGCACTCGTCGCGCGAGGGGGCCTGGCTGCGCAACATCCGCGACCATCAATGAGGTCTGCGGCGCGGCCGGACTCCGCCCGGCGGGTGGGTCAATCCGGTCGTCGCCCTGTTGAACCGGCCGGGTTCGCCGGCCGTAGAGCACTCCGCATGCCGGACTGAGCGTCGGGGTACTGGCTGCGGCAGACACGGACGCCGGGGAGGCCACTGTGGGGACACGCCCAACACGTCATTCGCGCGGCCTGCTGGCCGGCTTCCTGGTCGCGCTGGTCGCCTCGGCCGGCTGCTTCGTCGGTGGTGTGTCCGACCCGCAGGGCCAGGAGCCGGGCGGTGCGGCCTCGGCAGGGCCGCCGGACCCGTCGGCCACCCGGGCCGACGGCACCACCAGTGTCGAGGAGTTCACCCAGGACGTCGCCGGCGCGCAGGCGGTGGCCGAACGCTACTGGACGGCCCAGTTCCGGACCTCGGGGGAGCGGTTCCAGCCGATCCGGCGGATCACCGCCTACCAGCGGGAGGGGCAGGTGTCCTGCGGCGGGCAACCGCTGCCGCGCAACAACGCCGTCTACTGCTCGCAGGGCGACTTCATCGCCTACGACGTGAACTGGTCCGTCGCCGCGTTCCGGCAGATCGGTGACGCGTTCGTCTTCTACCTGCTCGGCCACGAGTACGCGCACGGCGTCCAGGTGCGCCTGGGCATCCGCTACGACTTCACCATCCAGCAGGAGCTGCAGGCCGACTGCATGGCCGGCGCCTACCTCGGCGACTCGGTGCGCGCGAAGGCCCTCACCCTGGCCGAGGGCGACCTGGAGGAGTTCCGGGAGGGGCTGGCCGCGGTCGGCGACGACCCCGACCAGCCGTGGTTCGCCGAGGGCTCGCACGGCACCGCCGAGCAACGGACCGACTCCTTCTTCCGCGGCTACGAGCAGTCACTGAAGGCCTGTGGCCTGAGCTGAGCGGGTTTGGTGTTCGTCACCTCGGCCGATGCCGGCCCGACCTGCCCAACCGGGCCCTGAGAGGATCCGGGCATGTCGGTCACCACGCTTGAGGAAACGCTGAGCAGCCCGCACCCCGCCGCCGTGCTCTTCGACATGGACGGCACTCTGGTCGACAGCGAGAAGCTGTGGGACGTCGCGCTGCAGGAGTTGGCCGAGGAGTACGGCGGAACGCTCTCCGAGGCCGCCCGCCGGGCGATCATCGGCACCAGCATGGCCGCGTCGATGCAGATCGTGCACGACGACCTCGGTCAGCCCGAGCGGGATCCGGAGGCCAGCGCCGCGTGGATCAACGCGCGGATCCTGGAGCTGTTCCGCACCGGGCTGCGGTGGCGTCCCGGCGCGCTGGCGCTGTTGACGGCGGTCCGCGCGGCCGGCATCCCGACCGCCCTGGTCACCTCCAGCGGCCGGCCGCTGGTCGAGGTGGCCCTGGACACCCTCGGCCGGGACAGCTTCGACGCGGTGGTCTGCGGCGACGAGGTCGACGCGGCCAAACCGCACCCCGAGCCCTACCTGACCGCCGCCCGGTTGCTGGACGTGCCGATCGAGCGGTGCGTGGCGATCGAGGACTCCGCCACCGGCGTGGCGAGCGCGCTGGCCGCCGGCGCGGCCGTGCTGGCCGTACCCGCCGAGGTGCCGCTGCCCGCCACCGAGGGCGTCCACCAGTTGGCGAGCCTGACCGGCGTGGACCTGGAGCTGCTCGCCGCGCTGCTGGGGCAGCGACCCGCCCGGCGTTGACGCAACGAGGGGCCCCCGCCGACCGGCGGGGGCCCTTCGTCGTTGGACGGGTCAGTCGTGGGCGATGGCGCCCAGGACGTTGATCCGGGCGGCCCGGATCGCGGGGAGGACCGCCGCGACCACGCCGACGATCGCGGCGAGGCCGAGGAAGATCCCCATCTGCGACCAGGGCAGGATCAGGTCGGTGATCCCCTCGTCCTTGAGCGCCTCGACCACCGCGGCGCCGAGGCCGGTGCCGACGGCGACGCCGAGCAGCGCGCCGAACACCGAGATCACCACCGCCTCGACGGTGATCATGCGCATGGTCTGCGCTCGGCGCAGCCCGATCGCCCGCAGCAGGCCCAGCTCCCGGGTGCGCTCCAGCACCGACAGCGCCAGCGTGTTCACGATGCCCAGCACCGCGATCACGATGGCCAGCGCCAGCAGGATCTGGATCATCGTGAGCAGCCCGTCGAGCTGACCGGTCTGCTGATCGATGAACGCGTCCCGGTCGGCCACCGACACCTCGGGGGAGTCCGCGAGCAGCGACTCCACCTGCGGCTGCACGGACGAGACCGAGGTGCCCGGGGCCAGCTGCACGAAGCCCTGGATCGGCTGCGGGACGGTGAACTCCCGGGCCGCGTCGGCCGGCAGCGTCACCGGGTTCAGCAGCTGGGAGCTTTCGTAGATGCCGGTGACGGTGTACGTGCGCGGCTCACCCCGCTGCGCCTGCACGCTCGCCGTGGAACCGACCGACAGATTGCGCGACGTCGCGGTGTCGGAGCTGACCAGCATCTGCCCCGGCGCCAGGCGGCTGATGTCTCCCGCGGTGGCCTTCGCGGCGAAGATCTGCTGCAGCGCGGCCGGGTCGCTGCTCGCGCCCGCCCAGGTACTCTCACCGTTGATCTTCACCATGTCGCCGTACTCGCCGTCGACCAGCTGGACCCCGGGGATCGCCGCCGCCTTCTCCAGCACCGACGGGTCGAAGCTCGGCGGACGCGGCCCGCCCTGCACCCCGGCGATGACCAGCTCGGCCTTGATGTTGTCCTGGGCCAGCGCGCTGATGCTGCCCTTCGCCGAATCCAGGATCACCGTCACGCCGGTGACCAGCGCGATGCCGACCATCAGCGCGGCGGCGGTGATCGCGGTGCGGCGCGGGTTGCGCCCGGAGTTGAGCCGGCCCAGCTTGCCCGGCACCGACCAGGCGAAGATCGCGCCGAGCAGGCTCACCACCGGCCGGCTGATCAGCGGAGTCAGCAGCGCCACCCCGATGAAGGCGAAGAGCACCCCGCCGAGGATGGTGGGCAGGGTCTGCCCGCCGGCGTTACCGCTGAGCCCGAGGAAGAGCAGCACCGCGCCGACCGCGGTGACCAGCGCGCCGGCGACCGTGACCTTCGTCAGCGGCCGGTCCGGGGTGGCCACGTCCTGCATCGCCGCGATCGGCGGGATCCGGGACGCCCGCAGCGCGGGCAGCAGCGCCGCCACCACGGTGATCACCGTGCCGACGCTGAACGCGCCGATCACCGCGGCGGCCGGCACACCGAGCCCGGCCAGTGTGAGCCCGCCGGCCAGGTTGCCGAAGACCCACGCCAGCAGCGCGCCGATGCCGATGCCCGCGGCCAGGCCGAGCACCGAGGCGATGAGGCCGACCGCGATCGCCTCCAGCACCACCGAGCCGATGACCTGGCGGCGGCTCGCGCCGATGGCCCGCATCAGCGCCAGTTCCCGGGTGCGCTGCGCCACGATGATCGAGAAGGTGTTGAGGATCAGGAACGTCCCCACCAGCAGCGCCACCGCGGCGAAGCCGAGCAGGATCCGGTTGAAGAACTGCAGGCCCTCCTTCAGGCCGGCGGCCTGGTCGGCGGCGACCTGCTCACCGGTCTTGACGTCGAAATCCGCGCCGAGGGCGCCGGCGACGTCGTCGCGCAACGCCTCCGGGGTCACCCCGCCGGCGGCGGTGACGGTGATGCTGCTGAACGTGTCCGGGGTGCCGAGCATCAGCTTCTGCGCCACCGGGGTGGTGAACATGACCTCGTTCACCCCGCCGATCGAGTCCCGGTCACCGCTGTAGCCGAAGAGGCCGACCAGCGTGAAGTCCCGCCGCTTCGACTCGAACGCGGTGAGCACCCCGACCCGCTCGCCGACCTTGACCTTGGCCGCCTGGGCCAGCCCCGCGTTGATGACGATCTCGTCGTCGGCCTGCGGAGCGCGGCCCTCGCGCAGCCGGAGCAGCTCACTCTCGCCGGTCCAGTTCTCGCCCAACTGGGGCGGGCCGAACGAGGTGACGACCTTGCCGTTGCTGCCGATCAGCCGCGCGCCGTCGGCGTTGACGATGCCGACCGCGTCGGCCACCCCGGGCACCTGCTTCACCCGGTCGACGGTGGCGGCGGGCAGCGGCGCCGCCACCTGCTCGCCCTCCATCTCGTTGACCGCCACCTTCGGCTTCCCCGCGACGTTCACGTCGATCTCGGAGAAGCCGTCGGCGAAGACCGCGTCGAACGACCGGCCGAGGGTGTCGGTGAGCACGAACGCGCCGGAAACGAACATCACCCCGAGCACGACCGCCAGCCCGGAGAGGATCAGCCGGAGCTTGCGGGCCAGCAGGCTCTTCAGTGTCGCCCGGAACATCAGCCGCTCACCTCGGCCGGCGCGTCCAGCTTCTTCATGGTGTCCAGCACGGTGTCGGCGGTCGGCTCGATCAGCTCCGAGACGATCTGCCCGTCGGCGAGGAAGACCACCCGGTCGGCGTACGCGGCGGCGGTCGGGTCGTGGGTGACCATGACGATGGTCTGGCCGTGCTCGCGTACCGAGTTGCGCAGGAAGTTGAGCACCTCCGCGCCGGAGCGCGAGTCCAGGTTGCCGGTCGGCTCGTCGGCGAAGATCACCTCGGGTCGGGAGACCAGCGCGCGGGCACAGGCGACCCGCTGCTGCTGGCCGCCGGAGAGCTGCGCCGGGCGGTGGTCAAGCCGGTCCCGCAGGCCGACCGTGTCGATCACCGTGTCGTACCAGGCCGGGTCGGGTTTGCGCCCGGCGATCGACATCGGCAGCAGGATGTTCTCCTTGGCGGTCAGGGTGGGCAGCAGGTTGAACTGCTGGAAGATGAAGCCCACCTTGTCCCGGCGCAGCTTGGTCAGCCCGGCGTCACCGAGGCCGGTGACCGTGGTGTCGCCGATCGCCACCGCCCCCCGGGTCACCGTGTCCAAGCCGGCCAGGCAGTGCATCAGCGTCGACTTGCCGGAGCCCGACGGGCCCATGATCGCGGTGAACCGGCCCCGCTCGAACTCCGCGCTGACCCCCCGCAGCGCGATCACCTGAGCCTCGCCGCTGCCGTACACCTTCCACACGTCGTTCGCCCGGGCCGCGGCCTGCGCCTGGTGGCCTACCGTCGCGGTCACGTCATCTACCTCTTCCGTCTGCTCGGAATCCACGCCACCCCCGCTGGTCCGGCGTGGCCGTCCCCATCATCTGTGCTGCCCGGCCCGGTTCCGTCCGACTCCGGGCGGAGCCGGTGCGGATTTCCGCGCTGCGGGTGCCCCCCATCCCGGCTCAGGGTTGACCCTGATCCGCGCCGGGCGCGCCGCCCGCCCGTACGGGCGGGACGGCATCGGGCCCGACGCTAGGAGCTGACGCCACGTGAGGGTCAACCGCGTCTGGCCGTCTCCGGTCACGGTAGGTGACCGCGACAACCGGGCCATCGCACCGACGGGGGATCTTCGGGTACGCCGCAGGAGGTAGTCGACGCCGTGCCGCTACGCCCCGGGACGGACCAGCCCCGTCTCGTACGCCAGCACCACCGCCTGGACCCGGTCGCGCAGGCTCAACTTGGTCAGCACATGCCCGACGTGGGTCTTGATCGTGGTCTCGCTCACCGACAGCGCGGCGGCGATCTCGGCGTTGGAGAGCCCTCGGGCCACCTGGACCAGCACCTCCCGCTCCCGTTCGGTGAGCGCGCTCAGTGACCGCGGCGGTGCCGCGGCCGGATCGGGCAGCACGTCGGCGAAGCGGACCAGCAGTCGCTTCAGGATGCGCGGGGCCACCACCGCCTCGCCGGCGGCCACGGTACGGATCGCGGTGACCAGGTCCTCGGCCGGCACGTCCTTGGCCAGGAAGCCGCTGGCGCCGGCGCGCAACGCGCCCACCACGTACTCGTCGAGGTCGAAGGTGGTCAGGATCAGCACCCGCACCGGCAGCCGGGCGTCGACGATGGCCCGGGTGGCGGCCACCCCGTCCATCCGGGGCATCCGGATGTCCATCAGCACCACGTCGGGCAGCAGCCGGCGGGACAGGTCCACCGCCTCCACCCCGTCACCGGCCTCGGCGACGATGTCCAGGTCGTCCTCCGCCCCCAGCACCATCCGGAACCCGGTGCGCAGCAGCGGCTGGTCGTCGGCGAGCAGGACGCGCACCGGCCGTGCCGCCTGATCGGTCATCTCGTCTCCCCGTCCTGCCGTCCGGTCACGCCGCGAGCGGCCCGGGCTGCTCCACCGGGATTCTCGCGTACACCCGGAAGCCGCCGCCGGCCCGCGCGCCGGTCCGCAGAACACCACCGTAGAGGCCGACCCGCTCCCGCATGCCCACCAGGCCGTGCCCGATCCGGTCGGGCTCCGGTCGCGGGCCGCGCCCGGTGTCGGTCACCTCCACCTCCAGCGCGTCCGTGCCATAGCTGAGGCGCACCTGGGCGCTCGCCGCCCCGGCGTGCTTCAACGCGTTGGTCAACGACTCCTGCACGATCCGGTAGACGGCCAGCGCCACCCCCTCCTCCAGCGGCCCGGGGGTGCCCTCGACGCGCAGCGTCACCGGCAGGCCGGCCTCGCGCACCTGCTCGGTCAGCGCGTCGATGCCGGCCAGCCCCGGCTGCGGGGCGAGCTCGGCGACCGGCTCGGCGTCGGTTCGCAGCACGTCCAGCAGCCGGCGCAGCTCCCGCAGGGCCGCCCGGCCGGTCTCCTCGATGGTGCCGATCACCTCGTCGGCGGCGTCCGGGTCGCGGCGCAGCACCCGGCGGGCCCCGGTGGCCAGCACCCCCATCACGCTCACGTGGTGGGCCACCACGTCGTGCAGCTCCCGGGCGATGCGGCGGCGCTCGTCGGCGACCGCCTGCTCGGCCAGCGACCGCTGCCGCTCCTCGGCCACCCGGGCCCGCTCCCGCAGCGCCCGGGTGGCCGCCCGGCGGGCGTTCACCACCCGACCCACCGCGAACGACAGCAGCCCCAGCAGCAGGTTGTTCAGCACCAGGTAGGCCGGTCCGACGGCGAGCGCGACGCTGGGCGGGGCGAGCACGTTGGCCACCATCGCCGGCACCCAGAGCAGCGCCGCGGCCAGCGCCGCCGCGCGGGCCGGCCGCCGCGCCGCCATCGTGTACGTCAGCACGGCCAGGGCCACGCCCTGGGCGGTCGTGCCGTCACCGGTCAGCGCCGGCAGCGCCAGGGTGGCCACCGCCGCTCCGACGGCCGGCCACGGCGCCACCCGCCGCAGCGCCACCGGGGCCGCGCAGAGCACGCTCCAGCCGAGGGTGGCCGGCAGCGGGCGCGGCCAGTATTCGCGCGGGGTGAGCAGGGTGAACAGCAGCTCCAACGCCACCAGGCCGACGGCGAGCAGCGCGTCGGCGGCCAGCGGATGCCGGCGCAGCAGCGCCCTCGGACCCTCGCTCATACCGCGACGCTAGTCGCCGCCCGGCGAGGTTGATCGTCGCCGATGGTGAGCCCGTCCTCCTACCTGGGAAGGAGGCTCACTCGTCGGCGCCGGGGGTGGCCGGGCGGGAGCGGGCGTCGCGCAGCGGGTCGGCGCCGCCCACGCCGGCCGGGAACGGCGGCGGGGTGCCGCCGAAGCTCGGGCAGTGCGCCTGGTGGCTGCACCAGTCGCAGAGCCGGCTCGGCCGGGGCCGGAAATCCTGCCGCTCGGTGGCCTGCTCGATCGCCCGCCACAGCGCGACCACCGTGCGTTCGAAGCGCAGCAGCTCGTCGGCGTCGGGGGTGTAGTCGAGGACCTCGGCGTCGCGCAGGTAGAGCAGCCGCAGCACCCGCGGCACCACCCCGCGGGTGCGCCAGAGCACCAGGGCGTAGAACTTCAGCTGGAACAGCGCGCGCGCCTCGAACGCCTCGCGCGGCGCGCCGCCGGTCTTGTAGTCGACCACCCGCAGCGCGCCGTCCGGCGCGACGTCGAGCCGGTCGAGGTAGCCCCGGATGAGCAACTCGTCGTCGACCACCGCGGAGATCAGTGCCTCCCGCTCGGCCGGCTCCAGCCGGCTCGGATCCTCCACCGCGAAGTAGCCCTCGAGCAGCGCCGCGGCGGAGCGGAGGAACTCGGCCGCCGCGGCCGGGTCGCCGTCGGCGAAGATCCCGGCCAGTTCCGGCTGCTCGGTGACCAACCGGTCCCACTGGGGGGCGACCAGGTCACCGGCGGCGGCGGGGGTGCGCCCGCCGGCCGGCAGGTCGAACAGCCGCTCGAGCACGGCGTGCACCAACGTGCCCCGGGCCTGCTCGACGGTGGGCCGCTCGGGCAGCCGGTCGATGCTGCGGAATCGGTAGAGCAGCGGGCAGGTCTTGAAATCCGCCGCCCGGGACGGCGACAGCGACGCCCGCACCGTCGCCGGCACCTGCGCCGGGGTCGCGGGCTGCTGGGTTGTCACCGGTTCCGCCGTCATGTCCGGAAGGTTAGGGCACCGGTGTGACACCGCCCGCGCCCCGCCGCCCGCGCGCCGTCCCAACCGCGGTCCGTAGCATCGACCCGATGGAGCAGACCTCCCGGCCGCGACGCCGGCCCGGCCGTAGCCCCGGCGTGACCGTGGGACGGCTGTTCGGGGTGCCGGTGCACCTCAACGGCTCGATGCTCCTGCTGGCCGTGCTGGTGGCCGTGCTCTACGCCGAATTCGCCCGCCACCAGCTCGCCCTGTCCCAGCTCAGCGGTTACCTGATCGGCATCGGGTTCGTCGTGTCGCTGCTCGGCTCGGTGCTGCTGCACGAGCTGGGCCACGCCCTCACCGCCCGTCGCTACGGCATCGGTGTGCGCGGGATCACCCTCGAACTGCTCGGCGGTTACACCGAGATGGACCGCGACGCCCCGTCGCCCCGGGTCGACCTGCTGGTCTCGCTGGCCGGGCCGGCGGTCTCCGCGGTGCTCGGCGCGGTGGCGGTCGCCGCGACCCTGGCCCTGCCCGACCGCACGGTCGCCAACCAGCTCGCCTTCCAGCTCGCGGTGAGCAACGTCATCGTCGCGATCTTTAACGTCCTGCCCGGGCTGCCGCTCGACGGCGGCCGGGCGCTGCGCGCGGTGGTCTGGGCGGTGACCCGGGACCGGCACCGGGGCACCGTGGTGGCCGGCTGGGTGGGCCGTGCGGTCGCCGTCGGCACCGCGGCGCTGGTCGCGCTGCTCACCCTCAACCGGCAGCTCGCCCCGCTGGCGCTGCCGCTGATGCTGCTGGTCGCGTTCACCCTGTGGCGCGGCGCCGGCCAGTCGATCCGGTACGCCCGGGTCAGCCGTCGGTTCCCGCTGATCGACCTGTCCCGGCTGGCCCGGCCGGTCTGCCCGGTGCCGACCGGCACCCCGCTGGCCGAGGCGCAGCGCCGCCACGCCGAGTCCGGCCCGCCCGGCGCCGCGCTGCTGGTCACCGACGGTGCCGGCCGGCCGGTCGCGCTGGTCGACCCGGCCGCCGCCGCCGCGGTGCCCGTCGAACGCCGGCCCTGGCTGGCGGTGGACGCGGTGTCCCGGTCGCTGGCCACCCTGCCGACCCTGCCGGTCGGGCTGGACGGGGAACGGGTGATGGAGAGCGTGCAGACCCACCCGGGCGCGCAGTACGTGGTGACCGCAGGCGAAGATGTCGTCGGCGTTCTGCACATCGCGGATCTCGCCCAGCTCCTCGAACCCGACCGGAAGATGAACAAGTGACCGCAACTCCCTCCGCCGTGCCGGCCGACGCGGGCGCACCCGCCCCCACCGACCGACCGGGTCTGACACCCGTGCACCGGGGCCCGTTCCGGGTCGGCGACCGGGTGCAGCTGACCGACCCGAAGGGGCGGATGCACACGGTCACCCTGGAGCCCGGCAAGGCGTTCCACACCCACCGCGGCATCCTCGAGCACGACACCCTGATCGGGCTGCCCGACGGCAGCGTGGTCACCACCACCGGCGGCGGGACGGCGTTCCTCGCCCTGCGTCCGCTGCTGTCGGACTACGTGCTCTCCATGCCGCGCGGCGCGCAGGTCATCTACCCGAAGGACTCGGCGCAGATCGTCGCGATGGGCGACATCTTTCCCGGCGCGAAGGTGCTCGAGGCCGGCGCCGGCTCCGGCGCGCTCAGCTGCTCGCTGCTGCGCGCGGTCGGCACCGAGGGGGAGCTGCACTCGTTCGAGCTGCGCGAGGACTTCGCCCAGATCGCCCGGCGCAACGTGGAGTCCTTCTTCGCCGGGCCGCACCCGGCCTGGCACCTGCACGTCGGTGACGTCGCCCAGTGCCGGGAGACCGGCTTCGACCGGATCATCCTCGACATGCTCACCCCCTGGGAGACCCTCGACATGGTCGAGCGGGCGCTGGTGCCCGGCGGGGTGTTCATCGGCTACGTGGCCACCACCCCACAGCTCTCCGAGCTGGTTGAGGCGCTGCGCGAGCGGGGCGGCTGGACCGAGCCGCGGGCCTGGGAGTCGCTGGTGCGCGACTGGCACGCCGAGGGCCTCGCCGTGCGTCCGGACCACCGGATGATCGCGCACACCGCGTTCCTGGTCTCCGCCCGCAAGCTCGCCCCCGGGGTCACCGCGCCGCCACGGCGGCGCAAGCCGAGCAAGGGCACCGAGGCCTACGTGCAGCGCCGCCAGGTGCTGCGCGAGGCGGAGGCCCGGCAGGCGGCTGCCGCGCAGGCGGCCGGGGCGCCGGCGGAGCCGACGGAGGTGGACACGCCGTGACGCGCACGGGCGCCCGGGCATGAGCGGACGGGTCATCCGCGCGGATCGGATCCACGACAGCCTCGACCGGAGGGAATCGACGGCATGAGCAGCCCGGGCTACGGCGGTGGCGACCTGCCCGCGGTCTTCCCGGACTGGTCGCCGTACCAGGATCTCGAGTCGGCCGCGCGGGCCTACCTGCGGGACCCGGACATCGCCCTGGAGGCGCTCGGCGGGGTGCTGCGCGGCGCCTCGGTGCTCGGCTTCACCCTGGAGCGCTTCGTCAACGAGGTCAACGGGGTCTGGCAGGAGGTCGTGGTCTGCGACGGCAGCCGGCTGGTGCTCTGGCACGGCGAGGACGTGCCGCCGGGGGAGGGGCCGCCGGGGTCGATGACCTCGTCGCTGCGGGTGGTGCCGGTCTCCACGGTCACCGAGGTGGGCTGCCGGCGTCGGCTCACCCGCGCCGACAGCGGCGCGGTCCGGGTCGACAGCATCGACGTCTACCTGCTGCTCACCTCGCTGGACGAGGCGCCGCCGGCGGAGGAGATGGCCGGTGCGCCGCGGCACGACGCGCTGCGCTTCGGCAAGACCCTGGACGACGGTGGCGCCGGGCAGATCGCCCGGTTGGAGGAGTTCGCCCGGCTGGTCGCCTCGGTGGTGGGCCGCCCGCTGCTCTGAGCGGTCGGTCGCCGTACGCCCGTGGGCGCCGGCCCCGCGGCGTCGCGCGCCGACCGGGTGGGGGAGCTCAGTCCTGCTCGGCGTCCGGGCCGGCGACCGCGGCGCCGTCGCTGGCGCGCACCACGTGGATGCACTCGCCCGGGCACTCCTTGGCGGAGTCGATGACTTCCAGACGCAGGTGCTCGGGCACGTCGACCCGGCTGCCGGGGGCCAGGCGCAGCTCGCCGTCGGGGCCCTTGACGTAGGCCAGGCCGTCGACGTCGAACTCGAAGACCTCCGGCGCGTACTGCACGCAGAGCCCGTCGCCGGTGCAGAGATCCTGGTCCACCCAGACCTGAAGCTGGTCCGTCGCGACCTCCGCCACCGGAGCACCCCCCATGTTCTCGCGTCCCACGCCCCGACGGTACCTGAATGCCCGGACCGGCCCCGTCGGCCACCCTTGGCGATCAAGGTTCGGTGACGAGGGCGTTGCGCGGGACCGAATCGCGCTCATAGCGGCTAGTGTTAGGGCAGAACGTTCAAGCCCCCCGGGGAGGTGGGACGTGGCACGCAGCGACGACGCGGACTCGCGCGCCGCACGGTGGGAGAAGGAGGCCCACGATCTCTCCACGCAGGTCGCGTTCCTGCAAGAGGAACTCGCTCTGGTGCGGCGCAAGTTGACCGAAAGCCCCCGACACGTACGGCAGCTCGAAGAGCGGCTGGCGGCCACCCAGGCACAGTTGGCGCGGCTGACCGAGAACAACGACCGGCTCGTGAGCACCCTCAAGGAGGCTCGCGCGCAGATCGTGACGCTCAAGGAGGAGATCGACCGCCTCGCACAGCCACCGAGTGGCTACGGCGTCTTCCTCGCGCGGCACGACGACGGCACGGTGGACGTCTTCACCGGTGGGCGCAAGCTCCGGGTGGCCGTCTCGCCCTCGCTGGACGTCGCCGAGCTGCAGCGCGGGCAGGAGGTGCTGCTCAACGACGCGCTCAACATCGTCGACGCGTTCGGCTACGAGCGGGTCGGGGAGGTGGTGATGCTCAAGGAGATCCTCGCGGGTCCCGACGGCAGCCCGGGCGACCGGGCGCTGGTCGTCTCGCACTCCGACGAGGAGCGGATCGTGCACCTGGCCGAGACCCTGATCGGCTCGCCGATCCGGGCCGGCGACTCGCTCATGATCGAGCCCCGCTCGGCCTACGCCTACGAGCGGATCCCGAAGAGCGAGGTCGAGGAGCTGGTCCTCGAGGAGGTGCCCGACGTCGACTACGGCGACATCGGTGGCCTGCACTCGCAGATCGAGCAGATCCGCGACGCGGTGGAACTGCCGTTCCTGCACGCCGACCTGTTCCGGGAGCACCAGCTCCGTCCGCCCAAGGGCATTCTGCTCTACGGCCCGCCCGGCTGCGGCAAGACGCTGATCGCCAAGGCGGTGGCCAACTCGCTGGCCAAGAAGATCGCCGAACGGCGGGGCGAGGAGAAGCACACCAGCTTCTTCCTCAACATCAAGGGCCCTGAGCTGCTCAACAAGTACGTCGGCGAGACCGAGCGGCACATCCGGTTGATCTTCCAGCGTGCCCGGGAGAAGGCCGGCGAGGGCACCCCCGTGATCGTCTTCTTCGACGAGATGGACTCGGTCTTCCGCACCCGCGGCTCCGGCGTCTCCTCCGACGTGGAGAACACCATCGTTCCGCAGCTGCTCAGCGAGATCGACGGCGTGGAGGGGCTGGAGAACGTCATCGTCATCGGCGCCTCCAACCGGGAAGACATGATCGACCCGGCCATCCTGCGCCCGGGCCGGCTCGACGTGAAGATCAAGATCGAGCGGCCGGACGCCGAGGCGGCCAAGGACATCTTCTCGAAGTACATCCTCTCCGGGCTGCCGCTGCACCCGGACGACCTGGCCGAGCACGGCAGCGACCCGCAGGCCACCGTCGCTGCCATGATCGACGCGGTCGTGCTGCGGATGTACTCGGAGACCGAGGAGAACCGCTTCCTCGAGGTCACCTACGCCAACGGTGACAAGGAAGTGCTCTACTTCAAGGACTTCAACTCCGGCGCGATGATCCAGAACATCGTCGACCGGGGCAAGAAGATGGCCATCAAGGAGTTCCTCACCTCGGGCCGCAAGGGCCTGCGCCTGCAGCATCTCCTCGACGCCTGCGTCGACGAGTTCCGGGAGAACGAGGACCTGCCCAACACCACCAACCCGGACGACTGGGCCCGGATCTCCGGCAAGAAGGGCGAGCGGATCGTCTACATCCGCACGCTCGTCTCCGGCGGCAAGGGCACCGAGGCCGGCCGCTCCATCGAAACGGCGAGCAACACCGGCCAGTACCTCTGACGGTCCAGGCCAGCGGGGCCCGTGGCGCGACACGCGCCGCGGGCCCCGCGACCATGTCACCACCGGTTCACCCTGCCGGGTCCGCGCCTCGATGGGCGATATGCCGGGCCGCTCGGTAAGCTGCCTTCGCCGCTTCGTCGACCCGCCGAGGATCCGCGTGCCGTCCGAGCTCACTGTCATCAACCCGCCGGTCCCCCCGGCGGTCGCTGCACCACGGCCCTCATCTCCCGCCCGCCGCTGGCGCATTCCCGCGTTGGTGGCAGCGGCCCTGCTGGCGGCCTGGGTGGTGCCCGTCGCCGCGCATCTGCTGCACCGCCACTGGCTGCTGCCCCCGCTGGTCCTGCTCGCCACCGCCAGCCTGCTGCGCGGCGGCCGCACCCTGCTCGACCGGCTGATGCTGGCGACCATGCTCCTGCTGGGTGCCACCACCGGCGCCGGACTGCTCTTCGCGGTCTGGCCGTGGGGACTGCACCCGGTGCCGGTCGCCGGCACCGCGTTGACCGTGCTCGTCGGCGTCGCCCTCGCCACCCGCCGCCGCCCGAAGCTGCCCCGGCCCGGCTGGCCCGACCTGTTCTGCGTCCTCGGCACCGCCGCGATCGTCGGCTACCTCGCCCAGCCTCTGCTGCGCGCCGGTGACCTCGCCACCCAGCTGACCCTGCTGGGCCGCGGCGAGGACAACTACCGCCACCTCGCCCTCTTCGACGCCATCGGCCGAGCCGGCGGCTACCTCTTCGTCGACCCCGCCGCCGCCCGCGAACAGATCGTCTCCGCCCTCGTCTACTACCCGCAGGGCTGGCACCTGGTCACCGCCCTGCTCGACGGCCACCTCACCGGAATCGACGACGCCCCCGGCGGCACCCACGTCGCCGGACACTACCTGTGGTGGTGCATCGCCGGCTTCGGCCTGCTGGCACTGACCATGCAGTGGACCGCCCAACGGATACCCGGCCCGCTGCACCCGCTGCACCGCACGGTGCTCACCGTCGTCGTCGGCGCGCTCATCCTCGGCACCCAACTGCCCCGCCTGCTCATCGCCGGCTACCCCGCCGAGGTGCTGGGACTGGCGTTCACCGTCGCCCTGGCCGGCCTCGTCGCCCGACCGTTGGGCGGTACACGGGAGCAACTGGTGCTGCTGGGCGCCCTGCTGACCGGCATCGGCTTCACCTACTACCTGTTCCTCCCAGCCGCCGCCGTCCTGGCGCTCTGCTGGTTCGTCGGCCACTGGCGGGAGGCGCTGCGCGTCTGGCCGACCCTGCTGGTCGTCGCCCTCGCCACCGCCGCCCTCGCCTCGACCGCGCCCCTGCTGGGGGTGCTGCGCGCCGGCCAGACCGAGGCGCTCACCGCCCTGATCGGGCGGGACGTCACCCAGACCTGGCGCGCCCTGCTCTGGCTGGGCGGCGTCGTCGTGTTCGCCCTGGCCGTGCAGGTCCGGCGCGCCGACCGCGCCTGGCGCCGCACCCTGCTCGTGATGCTCGTCGGCATCCTGTTCGCCCTCGCCATCGCGCAGCTCAGCATCAACGCCGGCGGACAACCCGCGTACTACTTCAACAAGGCCGGCCACCTGGCCACCGTGCTGCTGATCGTCGGCACGGTCGGCCTGGTCCGGCTGCTGCCCGCCCCGCAGCGCGGCCGGGGCCCGCTCCGGCGGATCCTCACCACCGCCGCGGCCACCCTCACCGCGGTCGCGCTCGCCGTCACCGCCGTGGCCGTCTGCGGCGTCACCGGCTGGCACCGCAGCGTCCTGCTCACCGACAAGCAGAGCTGGGCCCAACGCTGGGTGCACCAGAAGCTCGACCAACCGGTCCGGGCCGCGGTGGTCTGCCAGGAGGCCAGCCGTCGCTACCCGCCGGTGCCCTGGGCCACCACGCTGGTGCTCGACCGCGGCCCCTACCGCTCCTACCTCGAAGGGCTCTGCGTCTCCGCCCTGCAGGGCACCACCGCGCAGACCGAGCACGGCGTCTACGTCATGGTGTTCTTCGAACCGGACCGGACCCGGGAGATGCTGCGCCGGGTGCCCGGCCCGGTCCGCTTCGTGGTGGCCGACCCCGGCTCTCGACGTCGCGTCGAGAAACTGCTCGAGGCCGAACCGGAGCTTCGCACCCGGGTCACCGTCGAGGTCATGATCATCACTGACCCGTACAGCTGAGCTGCCGAGCACCGCGCGACCGCGACACCGCGACCGACCGCACCGCCACGCCCCCATCCGCCGTGCGGCCGACTACGCTCGACGGGACGGGGGACCGGACGGGCGAGCGGGAGCGGGCAGTCGATGAGCGTTAGACGGATCATGGGCACCGAGGTCGAGTACGGCATCTCCGTGCCGGGCCAGGCCGGGGCCAACCCGATGGTCACCTCCTCGCAGGTGGTCAACGCCTACGGGGCGCGCCCGGAACTCAACCGCGGCGGCCGGGCCCGTTGGGACTACGAGGAGGAGTCGCCGCTGCGCGACGCCCGCGGCTTCACCTACTCCGGCGCCGCCTACGACCCGGCCGAGGCGCTCGCCGACGAGGATCTCGGGCTGGCCAACGTGATACTCACCAACGGCGCCCGCCTCTACGTCGACCACGCCCACCCGGAGTACTCCACTCCGGAGGTGACCAACCCGCTGGACGTGGTGCGCTGGGACAAGGCCGGCGAGCGGGTGATGGCCGAGGCGTCCCGCCGGGCCGCCACCATCCCCGGCACCCAGCCGATCCACCTCTACAAGAACAACACCGACAACAAGGGCGCCAGCTACGGCGCGCACGAGAACTACCTGATGCGGCGGCAGACCCCGTTCGCCGACATCGTGGCGTACCTGACCCCGTTCTTCGTCACCCGGCAGATTGTCTGCGGCGCCGGCCGGGTCGGCATCGGGCAGGACGGCGGCCAGAACGGCTTCCAGATCTCCCAGCGTGCCGACTTCTTCGAGGTCGAGGTGGGTCTGGAGACCACCCTCAAGCGACCGATCATCAACACCCGCGACGAGCCGCACGCGGACGCGGACAAGTACCGGCGGCTGCACGTCATCATCGGCGACGCCAACCTCTCGGAGATCTCCACCTACCTGAAGGTCGGCACCACCGCCCTGATCCTCAGCATGATCGAGGAGAAGGCGCTCGGCGCTGACCTGGGCATCGCCGATCCGGTCGGGGAGCTGCGGGCGGTCAGCCACGACCCGTCGCTGACCCACCTCATGCGGCTGCGCGACGGGCGGCGGCTGACCGCGCTGGACGTGCAGTGGGCGTACTTCGAACGGGTCCGCTCCTTTGTCGACGACCGGTACGGCACCGACGTGGACGCGCAGACCGCCGACGTGCTGGACCGGTGGGAGAGCGTGCTCGACCGGCTCGGCCGCGACGCGTTCCTCTGCGCCGACGAGCTGGACTGGGTGGCCAAGCTGCGGCTGCTGGAGGGATACCGGGAGCGCGAGCGGCTTGGTTGGGGCTCGCACAAGCTTCAGCTGGTCGACCTGCAGTACTCCGACGTCCGCCCGGAGAAGGGCCTCTACCACCGGTTGGTCACCCGCGGGGCGATGAAGACGCTGCTCAGCGACGAGGAGACGCGGGCCGCGATGACCGAGCCGCCGGAGGACACCCGGGCCTACTTCCGCGGTCGCTGCCTGGCTCAGTACGCCTCCGAGGTGGTGGCGGCGAGCTGGGACTCGGTCATCTTCGACGTCGGGCGCGAGTCGCTGGTCCGGGTGCCGATGATGGAGCCGGAGCGCGGCACCCGCAAGCACGTCGGCGCGCTCTTCGACCGGTGCCCGAGCGCGAAGGACCTGCTCGAGACGCTGACCGGGGGCTGACCCGCGCCGCGAGGGCCCGTCGTACGCCGACAACGGCGCGCGGCGGGCCCTTTCGTCACTCCCGCGAGGTAAGTTTCTCGCAAGAGATCGTGGAGGAGGCAGCAGATGGCCACTCGTGACAGCGGCGGTCAGTCGCAGTCGGGCAAGTCGCGCCAGGGCGAGGAGATCGAGGACGTCACCACCGAGGCGAACCCGGAGGTCGCCGAGCGGCACGCCGAGATCACCGAGGACGTCGACGACCTGCTCGACGAGATCGACTCCGTCCTGGAGGAGAACGCCGAGGAGTTCGTCCGGGGCTATGTGCAGAAGGGCGGTCAGTGAGGCATATGTCCGGCTCGTTGTGAACGCCGGACGAGATGTGCCCTCATGGCGGAAAGTCGCTCCCCGCGTCGGCCTTCCGCCGCAACACGCGTCGGGTCGACGGGCCCGCGCTCTACTGTTGAGATCTGTGCGGCGGCCCGCTCCGAGGCGAGCCGCCGCAAGCGCGGGGTGGCCCAGCCACGCCGGGCCGCCGACCGGATCGGGGAGGGTCTCAAGTGGTGCCCGGGCTGCCGGCAGACAGCGGCCGCACGGTGGCAGCCGCGAGGACCACCTGTGGGGGCGTCACGGCACCGGGCAGCGGGAGTTCGACGAGCTGCTGACCGGGCAGGGCGGGGTCTGCGCGGTCTGCGGCGACCCCGATCCGGAACAAGTGGACCACGATCATCGCACCGGATGGGTGCGCGGGATACTCTGCTTCAACTGCAACGGTGGTCTTGGCCAGTTCCGTGACAGTCCCACGAGGCTGGCCAGGGCGATCACGTACCTGAGAGGAACCACGTGGCAGCGGGCTTTGATCCATCCGGGCGTCTACCAGATGTGTTCACCAACGCGGGGACGTCCTCCTTCACCACGTTTCTGAGCAGAGTGGCTCCCGAGATGCTGCCCGGACGCCGGCCGCTGCCCCCGGGCATGGCCGCCGACCTGGCGCCGCACGCGACCACCATCGTGGCCATCGCCGCCGCCGACGGTGTGGTGATGGCGGGCGACCGGCGGGCCACCATGGGCAACCTGATCGCCCAGCGCGACATCGAGAAGGTGCACCCGGCCGACGCCTACTCGCTGGTGGGCATCGCGGGCACCGCCGGCATCGGCATCGAGCTGATGCGACTGTTCCAGGTGGAGCTGGAGCACTACGAGAAGATCGAGGGCGCGATGCTCTCGCTCGACGGCAAGGCCAACCGGCTCGCCTCGATGATCCGGGGCAACCTCGGCGCCGCGATGCAGGGCCTCGCGGTGATTCCGCTCTTCGCCGGCTTCGACCTGGCCGCCAGCGACCCTGCGCGGGCCGGCCGGATCTTCAGCTTCGACGTCACCGGCGGCCCCTACGAGGAGACCGGCTACGACGCGATCGGCTCCGGCTCGCTCTTCGCCAAGTCGGCGTTGAAGAAGCGGTTCCGGGCCGGGCTGTCGACCGACGAGGCCGCCCGACTGGCGGTCGACGCGCTCTACGACGCCGCCGACGACGACACCGCCACCGGTGGCCCCGACCTGACCCGCCGCATCTATCCGGTGGTGATGACCGCGACCGCGGAGGGCACCCACCGGCTCACCGACGCCGAGACGGCGGCGATCGCGGAGAGCGTGGTCTCCAGCCGGATGGAGAACCCGGGCGGCTGAGCCGCCGTTCGCACCGTCAGCAGTCGTCCGCACAGCGCTAAGGAGAACCAGCCGCCGTGGCCATGCAGTTCTACGCCTCGCCCGAGCAGATCATGCGCGACCGCTCCGAGCTGGCCCGCAAGGGCATCGCTCGGGGGCGCAGCGCGGTGGTCCTCAGCTACGAGGGCGGGGTGCTCTTCGTCGCCGAGAACCTCTCCAGCGCCCTGCACAAGGTCAGTGAGATCTACGACCGGATCGGGTTCGCCGCCGTCGGTCGCTACAACGAGTTCGAGAACCTGCGCCGCGCCGGCGTCCGGATGGCCGATCTGAACGGCCTCAGCTACGACCGGCGGGACGTCACCGGCCGGGGCCTGGCGAACGCGTTCGCGCAGACCCTGGGCGCGATCTTCACCGAGCAGTCGAAGCCGTTCGAGGTGGAGATCTGCGTGGCCGAGGTGGGCGCCACCGCCGACGCCGACGAGCTCTACCGGCTCACCTACGACGGCTCCGTCAACGACGAGCCGGGCCGGATGGCGATGGGCGGGCAGGCCGAGTCGATCACTAGCGTGCTCAAGTCCGAGCATCGCGCCGACATGTCGCTCGGCGAGGCGATTCGGGTGGCCGTACGGGCGCTGGGCAGCGTGGGCGGCGAGAACGGCGCCCGGACCATCGCCGCCCACCAGCTCGAGGTGGCCGTGCTCGACCGCCGCCGGGTGGGCCGGACGTTCCGCCGGATCACCGGGGCCGCGCTGACCGCGCTGCTGGACGGGGAGGCGGCGAAGGCCGAGGGCCCCGCCGCCGGCGGTCCGGAGACGCCGGCGACGCCGACCGAGGAGGCGCAGAAGCCGACCACCTCCGCGGCCTCCGCGGACCTGGAGGACAAGCCCGGCAACCAGGCCGAGTAATCCGTCGCACTGCCGCCGGGGTACGGGTCCGCCCGGGCCCCGGCGTTCGTGTCCTGGCACCGTGTCGCCCCGGCGCTACTGCCGAGCGGGGTGGGTGAGCGCCGGCCGGCCTCGACCAGCCCGCAGGGAGGGCCAGGAGGCTCCTTGCCGGCCCTCGGCCGGGCGGCGCCAGCCGAGCGGGCTGCGGAGGGGGTTCAGCGGCCTGCGGAAAGGCCCAGCGCGGCTCTGCGGGGCCCCGGCGCCGTCTGCGAGGCCCCCGCACGGTCTGCGAGAGCCCCAGAGCGGCCTGCCAGGGTCACACGGCGGCCGCGCGTCCGGGTGGCACCCCGGCGATCAGCGGGCGGCCTGCCGGGTCTGAGACGCCGGCAGGGGCGGCGCAGCGGGTGGCCCGGACCCGGGCCACCCGCGGACGAGTCAGCGGCGGCGCAGCAGCGGCTTGGCCACGGCCCAGTAGCCGGCAGCGACGGCGTTGAAGATGCCCATGCCGGGAGGCGAGTCGACGTTCGAGGGGGCAACCCGGGCGGTCATCAGCTCGGCGATCACGCCGTCCGGGACGGTGCGCTCGGTCTGCAGCTGCCGCCGGCGGGCCCGCAGCCAGCCCCGGTTGCTCCAGAGCCACCCCCACCCCCGGAACTTCTGCTTCGGCCAGCCACCGGCCAACGCGGCAGCCAGCATCGCGGCCTCGGTCAGCAGGAGCACCGGGGCGAGCACCACCAGGGTCCGCGTCTCGTACGCGGTGAGCAGGGTGACCAGCCGGTTCCGTTCCACCAGGTAGAGCTTGAGCTGGTTGCGGGAGAACTCGTAGTGGTGCCGGACGACGGCGTCGGGCACGTACTCCAGGCGCAGCCCGCGCTGCCAGAGCCGCAGGCTCAGCTCGGTGTCCTCGTGGTAGGCGAAGTACTCGGCGGCGAAGCCGTCGAGCTCCTGCCAGCGCTGCCGGCTGATCACGAAGCAGCAGCCGCTCAGCGACGGCACGCTGGTGCGCACCGCGTGCGCGGTGGCCGGCTCGCCGTTGCCGCCGGCCCAGGAGAGGCCGGTGAAGTGCAGCGGGTTGCCGGAGGTGTTGATCAGCTCCGGGGTGTCGGCGAGCCGGATGGAGGCCATCGCGGCGCCGACCCCCGGCTCGGCGGCGACCGCGACGGTCTTGGCCAGGGCGTCCGGCGCGACGATCGCGTCGGAGTTGACGAAGGCGAGCCAGTCGCCGGTCGCCTCGGCGGCACCGACCCGGCAGCCGCCGGAGTAGCCGGTGTTCTCCTCGGGCCGCAGCACCCGTACGCCGGGCAGGCCCTTGACGATGTCGATGCCGTCGCCGGTGCAGCCGTTGTCGACGACGATCAGCTCGACCTCGACGTCGGTGCTGGCCAGCACCGCCTGCGCGGCGTCGACCAGCCACGGCTCGGCGCCGTAGGCGAGCATGACCGCGCTGACCTGGGGTCGGTTCATCGGACGCCTCCGGAAACGCCGGTCGTGGCGGCCTCCCGGGTCGGGGGCGCCGTGGGGGTGGGTCGGGTGGCGCCGCGCAGCAGCAAGGCCATGGTGGCGGCCACCACGACGGAGCCGACGGTGTAGCCGAGCTCGACGCGCAGCGCGACCGACAGCGGGGCGAGGGTGGCCACGGCCAGGGCGGCCACGCCGACGGTCCAGGCGGCGGCCTGCGCGCGATGCCGGTTGAGGGCGAGCAGGGCCTGGCCGAGCACCATCGCCCAGAGGTAGGCCAGGGTGGCGACGGCCAGCCAGGCGAAGTCGCCGTGGCCGAGGACGTCGGGCGCGTCGAACAGCATGCCGACCAGCCACGGGCCGAGCAGCACCGCGCCGAGCGCGCCGAGCAGGCCCAGGGCCGTGACGACGCCCAGCGCCTTGCGCAGCAGGCTGTGGAAGGCGGCCTGGTCGCCGTTGGTGGCCGAAGTGGCCAGCCCGGGCAGCAGGGACGCCTGGAGCGAGGCGAAGACGAAGAGCGGGATGCGGACCAGCACCAGCGCGGAGAGCAACGCTCCGGCGGTCTCGACGTCGGACGGGTCGAGCAGCCGTACGTTGATCACGCCGACGTTGACCACGACCTGCGAGAGCAGGCTGGAGATGGTGAGCAGGCCGAGGCCCCGCAGCAGCAGGCCCCAGGCGACCGGCGCGCCGCCGCCGATGGCCCGCAGCACCGGCGGCAGGGTGAGCAGCACCCCGGCCAGCGGCGCGATCACCAGCACCAGCCCGTACCAGAGGGGGGAGGTGACGCCGGCGAGCCCGAGCAGGGCGACCATGACGATGCGCAGCCCGCCGTCGACGCCGAGCTGCCCGCCGTACCAGGGGAAGAGCTGCAGGCCGGAGAGGACGCCGCGGGTGGTGTAGGCGACCGCCATCGCGGCGAGCGCCCCGATCAGCACCAGCACCATGTCGCCGTCACCGGCGAAGAACCGGTCGGTGAGGACGCGGTAGCCGGCGACGACCACCAGCACCATCAGCGCGAGCACGCCCGCGGCGAGGGCGGCGCCCCGGGCCAGCACCGGTCCCGGCGGCAGCCCCTGGCTGTGCCGGGCGGCGACGATCCGGGCCACCTCCTGCTCGACCGGCATGAACACGCCGATGCCGAGGGTGAACACGATCGACCAGAGCACCGACAGGGACGAGTAGTCCGCCTTGTCGAGGCTGTGCCCGGCGACGGCCAGGTGGACGTAGGAGGCGAGCCCCAGCAGGCCCAGCCCGGCACCAACGGCGATGGTGCCGGGCGGGACGAGGTTCAGCAGGCGACGTATCACCGGCGGATGAGCGCCAGGGTGAGCACGGCGAAGGCCCGGCCGAGGTAGATCATCGCCTTGGCGGGGGAGTGGCTGGGCGTGCCGGCCATCCGCTTGCGCATGGCCACCGGCACCTGACGGATCCGGTAGCCGCGCCGGGCGGTGTGCACCAGCGTCTCGACCGTGTCGCCGAGGTACTCCACCGGGTACCAGGTGGCGAACATGTCGATGACCCGCCGGTTGGCGGCGCGGAAGCCCGAGGTGGTGTCGGTGAGCTTGGTCTTGGCGACCCGGGAGAGCACCGCGGAGAGCATCACCATGGCCCAGCGGCGGGGGCCGCGGACCGAGTAGTCGCCCTCGCCGGCGAACCGGGCGCCGATCACCAGGTCGTTCTCGTCGAGCAGGTCGACGAGCTTCGGCACGTAACGGGGGTCGTGCTGCCCGTCGGCGTCGATCTGGATGGCGACGTCGAAGTCGTGCTCCCGGGCGTACCGGTAGCCGAGCCGCATGGCCCCGCCCACCCCGAGGTTGTAGGGCAGCTGGGCGACGCGGGCGCCGGCGGCGGCCGCGACGGCCGCGGTGCGGTCGGTGGAGCCGTCGTCGACGACGAGCACCTCGACGCCGGGCAGCTCGCCGCGGACCTCGCCGACCACGTCGGCGATGGATCCGGACTCGTTGAGCGCCGGGATGATGATCAGGACGCGCTTGCCGTTAACCATCGTTGGACACCAGTTCGTTCCGGGCCGCCCGCTCGGCGTCGATCTCGGCGCGGAGCAGGGCGAAGTCTTCGGCCAGGGTGCGGGTCTCCTCCTCGAGGGCACTGACCTCCCAGCTCAGGTGCACGCACACCAGCAGCAGGAAGACGATGCCGAGGAAGAGCACGAGGCTGACGCCGGCGGCGACGCCGAGCAGCTCGGCGACGTTGTCCAGCAGTCGGGGGAAGAGCGACAGCGGGATCACGATCAGCAGGACGCCGAACCAGAGCATGCCGTACTTCTCGCGGAGCTGGCGGCGGCGCAGCAGCTCGACGATGGTTGCTAGCAATATCAGGCCGGTCAGACCGGTGACAAGGGTGAGCTTCATGTGACCTTCCACGGGGGAGCGGAGGGGGCAAAGGCGGCTGCCAGGGTGGCTTGCCAGTCCGGCATCGCTGACAGGCCCGCGGCGTTCCAGCGGCTGTGCCCTAGCACACTGTACGCCGGTCGGGGTGCGGGACGCGGAAACCGGTCGCTCGTGGTGGGGCGGATCCGCTCGGGATCGAGCCCGTGCAGGGTGAAAGCGGCCCGGGCCAGGCCGTACCAGGTGGTCTGGCCGGAGCAGGTGCCGTGGTAGACGCCGGGCGCGGCGCGGCCGGCGAGCGCCGCGTCGGCGAGCGCGACCAGCTGGGTGGCGAGGGCGTACGACCAGGTGGGCTGGCCGTGCTGGTCGTCGACCACGTCGAGGTGCTCGCGCTGCCGGGCCAGCCGCAGCATGGTGGCCACGAAGTTCGGCCCGTGGGCGCCGTAGAGCCAGGCGGTGCGCACCACGTAGCCGGCGTCGGGCAGCAGCCGGGTGACGCTCTGCTCGCCGACGAGCTTGCCGCGGCCGTACGCGTTCAACGGCGCGGTGGGCGCGTCCTCCGGGTAGGGCTGGTCGGCGTCGCCGGCGAAGACGTAGTCCGTGGAGACCTGGATGAGCCGCGCGCCGGTGTCCGCGCAGGACCGGGCGAGGTGGGTCACGGCGTGGCCGTTGACCGCGGTGGCGGCCTCCTCCTGCTGCTCGGCGCCGTCAACGTCGGTCCACGCCGCGCAGTTGATCACCACGTCGTGCCCGGTGACGGCGGCGCGGACCGCGTCGCCGTCGGTGATGTCGACCTCGGCCCGGGTGGCGGCGGTCACCTTCAGGTCGGGCCGGTCGCCGAGCACGTCGAGCAGGTCCCGGCCGAGCATGCCGCCCGCGCCGGTGACGAGCACCCGGGTCATGCGGCCGGGGCCGACTTCAGCGGCTCCCACCAGGCCCGGTTCTCCCGGTACCAGCGCACGGTCTCGGCGAGCCCGCGGTCCAGGTCGATGCTCGGGGCGTACCCCAGCTCGTCGCTGATCTTGGTGATGTCCAGCGAGTAGCGGCGGTCGTGGCCCTTGCGGTCGGCGACCGGAACGACCCGGTCCCAGCCGGCGCCGCAGGCCTCCAGCAGCAGGCCGGTGAGCTCCTTGTTGGTCAGCTCGGTGCCGCCGCCGATGTTGTAGACCTCACCGGCGCGGCCCTTCTGCTGGGCCAGCGCGATGCCCCGGCAGTGGTCGTGCACGTGCAGCCAATCCCGCACGTTCCCGCCGTCGCCGTAGAGCGGCACGGTGCCGCCGTCGAGCAGGTTGGTGACGAAGAGCGGGATGACCTTCTCCGGGAACTGGTACGGCCCGTAGTTGTTGGAGCAGCGGGTGACCACCACGTCCATCCCGTGGGTGCGGTGGTAGGCCAGGGCGAGCAGGTCCGAGCCGGCCTTCGACGCCGAGTAGGGCGAGTTCGGCGCCAGCGGCCAGGTCTCCGTCCAGGAGCCCTCGTCGATCGAGCCGTAGACCTCGTCGGTGGAGACGTGCACGAACCGGCCGGTGCCGTGGCGCAGCGCGGCGTCGAGCAGGGTCTGGGTGCCGAGCACGTTGGTGGTGACGAACGGCGCGGCGCCGGCGATCGAGCGGTCGACGTGCGATTCGGCGGCGAAGTGCACGATCACGTCGTGTCCGGCGACCGCCTCGTCGACCACCTGCGGGTCGCAGATGTCACCCTGCACGAAGCGGAACCGCGGGTCGTCGCGGACCGGGTTGAGGTTCGCCAGGTTGCCCGAGTAGGTCAACTTGTCGAGCACGGTGACGGTGGCTGGCTCGATCGTGGGTACGTCGGCGGCGCTGCCCAGGGGCTTGCCCAGCAGCAGGCGAACGTACTCCGACCCGATGAATCCGGCTCCGCCGGTGACGAGGATCCTCACGGGTCCGGAAGTGTACGCGAAGTGAACCGGCGGCCGGGGGACGGCGACCCCGGTGTCCGATTGTCGGCGTGGCCGGTAGGCTCCCCCGGTGCGCGGAATCCTACTCGCCGGCGGCACCGGATCTCGGCTCTGGCCGATCACCCGGGCAGTGTCCAAGCAGCTGATGCCGGTCTTCGACAAGCCGATGATCTACTACCCGCTCTCCACCCTGGTGATGTCCGGGGTCCGGGAGATCCTGGTGATCACCACGCCGGAGGACCAGGACCAGTTCCGCCGGCTGCTCGGCGACGGCAGCCAGTGGGGCCTGCGGCTGGAGTACGTCACCCAGGCCCGGCCGGAGGGCATCGCGCAGGCGTTCGTGCTCGGCGCGGACTTCATCGGCGACGAGGCGGTCGCGCTCGTCCTCGGTGACAACATCTTCCACGGGGTCGGTCTGGGCCGGCAGCTCACCGCGCACGGTGACCTGGTCGGTGGCCGGGTCTTCGCGTACCCGGTGGCCAACCCGGAGGCGTACGGCGTGGTCGACTTCGACGCCGACGGCCGGGTGCTCTCGATCGAGGAGAAGCCGGCCCGGCCGAAGTCCCGCTACGCGGTGCCGGGGCTCTACTTCTACGACAACCGGGTGGTCGACATCGCCCGCAAGCTCACCCCGAGCGCGCGGGGCGAGTTGGAGATCACCGCGGTCAACGAGGCCTACCGCGAGATGGGCGAGTTGTCGGTCACCGTGCTCGACCGGGGCACCGCCTGGCTGGACACCGGCACCTTCACCTCCATGATGCAGGCCGCCGAGTTCGTCCGGGTGATCGAGGAGCGGCAGGGCCTGAAGATCGGTTGTGTGGAGGAGGTGGCCTGGCGGGCCGGCCTGCTCGACGATGCGCAGCTGCGGTCGCTGGCCGAGCCGCTGACCAAGAGCGGCTACGGCGACTACCTGCTCGGCCTGCTCACCGAGAAGACCGAACAGGCGCTGATCAAGTGAAGATCGCACCGCTGAGCATCGAGGGCGCCTGGGAGATCACCCCTCAGCAGCACGGCGACCCGCGCGGGCTGTTCATGGAGTGGTACCGCTTCGACCGGCTGGCCGAGGCGGTCGGGCATCCGATGCGGCTGGCGCAGGCCAACCTGTCCGTCTCCGCCCGCGGCGTGGTCCGCGGCATCCACTTCGCCGACGTCCCGCCCGGTCAGGCCAAGTACGTCACCTGCGTGCGCGGGGCGGTGCTCGACGTGGTGGTCGACCTGCGGGTCGGCTCGCCCACCTTCGGCCGGTGGGAGGGCGTGCGGCTGGACGACGTGGAGCGCCGCGCGGTCTACCTCAGCGAGGGGCTCGGGCACGGCTTCTGCGCGTTGAGCGACGACGCCACCCTGAGCTACCTCTGCTCGGCCACCTACAACCCGACCGGCGAGCACGCGGTGCACCCGCTCGACGAGGAGCTGGGCATCGAGTGGCCGGCCGACGTCGCGCAGCTGTCCGCTCGGGACGCCGCGGCGCCCACGCTGGCCGAGGCGCGCGAGTCCGGCCTGCTGCCGGACTACCAGGCGTGCCGGGCGTTCGTGGCGTCGCTGGGCCCGGACGGTATGTCGCACTCGGACGGTATTTGACCGTAGCGCCGGCACGACCTGTGGTGTGACAGTGACGAACGGGGCCTCCGGGCGGCTAATGTCACACCATGGAGCGGCGAATCTTCGGCCTCGAGACCGAGTACGGCGTCACCTGTACCTATCGCGGACAGCGGCGGCTGTCCCCTGACGAAGTCGCCAGATACCTCTTCCGTCGAGTGGTGTCCTGGGGCCGGTCCAGCAACGTGTTCCTGCGCAACGGGGCCCGGCTCTACCTGGACGTCGGTTCCCACCCGGAGTACGCCACCCCCGAGTGCGACTCCGTGGTCGATCTGGTCGCCCACGACCGGGCCGGTGAGCGGATCCTGGAGGGGCTGCTCGTCGACGCGGAGAAGCGGCTGCACGACGAGGGCATCGCGGGCGAGATCTACCTGTTCAAGAACAACACCGACTCGGCCGGCAACTCGTACGGCTGCCACGAGAACTACCTGGTCTCCCGGCACGGCGAGTTCGGCCGGCTGGCCGACGTGCTGATCCCGTTCCTGGTCACCCGGCAGCTGATCTGCGGTGCCGGCAAGGTGCTGCAGACCCCGCGGGGGGCGGTCTACTGCCTCTCCCAGCGCGCCGAGCACATCTGGGAGGGCGTCTCGTCGGCGACCACCCGCAGCCGCCCGATCATCAACACCCGCGACGAGCCGCACGCCGACGCCGAGCGCTACCGGCGGCTGCACGTGATCGTCGGCGACTCCAACATGAACGAGGTCACCACCCTGCTCAAGGTGGGCACGGCCGACATCGTGCTGCGGATGATCGAGGCCGGGGTGGTGATGCGCGACCTGTCGCTGGAGAACCCGATCCGGGCGATCCGCGAGGTGTCGCACGACATCACCGGCCGGCGCAAGGTGCGCCTCGCCTCCGGCAAGGAGGTCAGCGCGCTGGAGATCCAGCAGGAATACCTGGCCAAGGCGACCGAGTTCGTCGAGCGCCGCGGCGGCGACCAGACCGCCAAGCGGGTCGTCGAGCTGTGGGGCCGGGTGTTGAACGCGGTGGAGTCCGGTGACCTGGAGCCGGTCTCCCGGGAGATCGACTGGGTGACCAAGCTGCGGCTGATCGAGCGCTACCAGCGCAAGCACGACCTGCCGCTGTCGCACCCCCGGGTCGCCCAGATGGACCTCGCCTACCACGACGTGCGCCGCGGTCGCGGCCTCTACGGGCTGCTGGAGCGCCGCGGCGAGGTGGACCGGGTGGCCACCGACCCGGAGATCTTCGAGGCCAAGGAGACCCCGCCGCAGACCACCCGAGCCCGGCTGCGGGGCGAGTTCATCCGGCACGCCCAGGAGAAGCGCCGCGACTTCACCGTCGACTGGGTGCACCTCAAGCTCAACGACCAGGCGCAGCGCACCGTGCTGTGCAAGGACCCGTTCCGGGCCTACGACGAGCGCGTCGAGCGGCTGATCGCCAGCATGTGAGCGGGCGGACCGGGCCGGCGGCGGTGGCGCCCGTCACCGGCCCGGCCGGCCCGGTAGGCTGGCCGGGCCATGACGACGTCTCCGAGCCCCGAGCCCACCGAGGGCGGCCGCCAGCGACAGAACTGGGTCGAACGCCGCCGCGAGAAGATCCGCGCCGAGATCGAGCGCAACCGGCGCGGTGAGTACACCGTGCCCACCTGGGTGCTGGCGCTCGCGCTGGTGCTGATCGTGGGCGCCTGGCTCGCCCTGATCTTCCTCGCCTGACCCCGCATCGCCGCCGGCCCTCGGCGGGCCGCTCGCGCCGCCTCCGCCTCCGCGGCCCTCGCCGCCCCACCCGAGCCGTCGGCCGGGGTGACCCGCGCGGGCCAGCGGTTGGCCCGGTCGGGTCGCCGCCGCGGGTACCCGCCCGGCGTCGCCGCTGCGGTTCAGCGTCCCGTGCACCCGCGTCGGCGGCCACCCGGGCGCGACGACGCGGGAGGCGATCATGGACGACGACACGAGGGTGCCGCAGCCGGTGCGCGGCGGCAAGGGCTGGCGTGACCCCGGGCCGCGGGACGTCATGCGGGACCGGGAGAACCCGGATCTGCTGGTCCCACCGGTCACCGACGCGGGCACGCTGCCCAACATGCGGTTCTCCTTCGCCGACGCGCACACCCGCATCGAGCAGGGCGGCTGGACCCGCGAGATCACCCAGCGGGAGCTGCCGATCGCCACCGAGCTCTCCGGGGTGGACATGGCCCTGGAGCCGGGGGCGTACCGGGAGCTGCACTGGCACAAGCAGTCCGAATGGGCGTACGTGCTCAGCGGTAGCTGCCGGATCAGCGCGGTCGACCAGGAGGGGCGCAACTTCGTCGACGACGTGCGGGCCGGGGACCTGTGGTTCTTTCCCCGGGGCGTGCCGCACCACATCCAGGCCCTCGACGAGGGGGTGGAGTTCCTGCTGGTCTTCGACGACGGCGCGTTCTCCGAGAACGGCACGTTCCTGATCAGCGACTGGTTCGCGCACACTCCCCGGGACGTGCTGGCGAAGAACTTCGGCTGGGCGCCCGAGCTGCTGGATCGGCTGCCCGAGCGGGAGAAGTACATCTTCGCCGGGCAGGTCCCACCGTCGCTGGACCAGGACCGGGTGATCAGCCCGACCGGCAACGTGCCCAGCGCCTTCAGCCACCGGATGCTGGCCCAACAGCCGCAGCGCTTTCCCGGCGGCACGGTCCGGATCGCCGACGTGGCGAACTTCGCCGCCGCGACCACCATCTGCGCCGCGCTGGTCGAGATCGACCCGGGCGGGCTGCGGGAGATGCACTGGCACCCCAACGACGACGAGTGGCAGTACTACATCTCCGGGCAGGGCCGGATGGGCGTCTTCGCCAGCACCGGGGTGGCGCGGACCTTCGACTTCCGCGCCGGCGACGTCGGGTACGTGCCGTTCGCCTACGGCCACTACATCGAGAACCTCGGCTCGGAGCCTCTGGTCTACCTGGAGATGTTCCGCAAGCCCCGGTTCGCCGACATCTCGCTGACCCAGTGGATGGCGAACACCCCGGCCGAGGTGGTGGCGGACACCCTCAACCTGCCCCGGGAGGTGATCGCCGGGCTGCCACGGGACAAGCGCCCGGTCGTCCGCTGACCGCCGCAGCGGGCGTCACTCCCCGCCGAACAGGGCGGCGGCGTGTCGACCGGCGGCCGCGGCGGCGAGGAAGTAGGCGTAATCGGCGTCCAGGCCGCGGCCCATGGTGGAGAGCGGCACGGCGCTGGCCCGCAGCGCGGCGTCCAGCCCGTCGGTGGGCACCCGGACGATCCGGTGCCGCGTCGCGAGCGGGACGAGCGCCGCGTCGACCTCGGCGTCCAGCGCCGGGTCGAGGCCGTCGGGCACCACCAGCTCCGCGGCGGCGAGCGCCACCCGGCCGTACGCGGTGAGGCTGTGGTGCGACACGCCCCGGTGCCGCGGCCGGGGGTCGGCGGCGGAGACGCGCAGCGAGCCGACCGGCCGCCCGCCCAGCGTGGCGACCGCGTTGACCGCCTCGCCGACCGCCACCCCGGAGAAGCCCCAGCGGGTGCCGGTGCCGAGGTTGCCCGGCCCCTGGGCGACGATCGCCACGTCGGCGGCCAGCACGTGCCGGGCGGCGAGCAGCCCGCTGTGCAGGGTGCTGGCCTCCAGGTCACCGCCGAAGGCCTGCCCGACGCTGATCGTGCCGGCCAGCTCGTCGCGCAGCCCGGCGAGGGTGCGGGAGAACCAGGCCGGCAGGGCGCCGCCGTCGGTGAGCAGGTACGCCACCCGGGCGTGCGGCGCGTCGGCGCGGATGCCGGCCAGGATCGCCGGCAGGGCCGAGTGCAGGTCGGCGGTGACCACCGGCAGCCCGGCGAGGTCCTCGGCGGTCTCCAGCACCGCCCGATGCGGCGAGGCTTCCTCGTCCACCCCGAGCAGGATCGGTTGCAGCGGCGTGTAGCGGGCCTTCACCAGGTGCCCGGCGTCGCGGCTGTCGCCGGACACGGGCGGGTCCGGCGGCAGCCGGTCGGGCAGCGCCACGACCAGCGCGTACCCGCCGGTGCCGAGCCCCATCAGCAGCGCGCCGGCGTTGAGCAGCACCCGGTCGCCGGGTTCCGGTCGGCCGACCAGCTCGGGGTAGGCCAGCGCCCGCATCCTCGAGCCGTCGGAAAGCGCCACGTCCAGCTCCACCGCCCCGGACCACTCCCGTCGCAGCGCCGTCACCGTCCCGGACCGCCATCGCACCATGACGGGCACGCTAGTCGGCGCGTCCACCACGGCCCGCGCCCGGGTCGGCCGCGATCGGCTCAGCGCGGGTCGATCCCGCTGGGCCCGTCGTCCGGTGCGGGCCGCTCGGTCGGCCGGGTCGGTGGGTCGGCCTCGGGCAGCGAACCGGTCGGGTCGAGGAAGAGGTAGCGGATCTCCGGGTAGCGGTCCCGCAGCCGCCGCTCCGCCTCGTCGGCGGTGGCCTCGATGGCCGCGCCGGTGGCCTGGTCGTTGAAGTCGACCTTGGCGGCCACCAGGATGTCCGTCGGGCCGAGCTGCATGGTGAGCAGCGTGCCGACCTGCCGCACCTCGGGCAGCCCGGCCAGCGAGTGCTCGATCTCGCGCCGCAGCCGGTCCGACACCCCCCGTCCGACCAGCAACGACAGGTTGCTGTACGCCAGGATCCCGGCGACCACCAGCAGCAGCAGGCCGATCAGCACGGAGGCGACGCCGTCCCAGAGCTCGTCGCCGGTGAGCTCGGAGAGGCCCACCCCCAGCCCGGCCAGCAGCAGCCCGATCAGCGCCGCGCTGTCCTCGAGGAAGACCGCCTTGACCGTGGTGTCGGCGGTCAGCCGCAGATACCGGCGCGGGGTGGTCCGCCAGCGCCGCGACTCGCGGCGGACCTGGCGTACCGCCCGGGCCAGCGAGATCGACTCGATCGCGAAGGAGACCGCCAGCACCAGGTACGAGATCAGGTAGTCCCCGCTGTGCTCGTGGACCAGGATGGTGGTCACACCGTGGGTGATCGCGAAGCCGGCGCCGGCGACGAAGGTGAACAGGGCCGCGAAGAAGGCCCAGATGTAGCTCTCCTTGCCGTAGCCGAACGGGTGCCGGGTGTCCGGGGGTCGGGCGCCGCGGCGCAGCGCCATGAAGAGCAGCACCTCGGTGGTGGTGTCGGCGACCGAGTGCGCGGCCTCGGAGAGCATCGACGCGGAACCGGAGATCAGGCCGGCGATCAGCTTGGCCACCGCGATGGCGAGGTTCGCCGTGCCGGCGACGATCACGGTGCCGACGCTCTCGCTCTTGACCTCCGGCTGGGACATGGGGCAACCCTATGGCCGCCCGTGGCCCCTCGCCGGTCGAGCCGGCGGGTACCGGGCGACGGGGGGACAGGACCGGTTCGACGTACCATCCGGCGCGCCCGCGTGGGTGCACGGCTACGGCGCGTCGGCTGCTAGCGTCTACCCGTGTCCCGGACCCGTACCGAACGCCTGGTCAACCTGGTGATCTGTCTGCTCTCCACGCGCCGGTTCCTGACCGCCGCGCAGATCGCCGCGACCGTGCCCGGTTACGAGCACGACCCGAACGACGCCCGCGACCACGAGGCCTTCCAGCGCAAGTTCGAGCGGGACAAGGCCGAGCTGCGCGAGCTGGGCGTCCCGCTGGAGACCGGCACGGCCAGCGTCTTCGACGCCGAGCCCGGCTACCGCATCGCCCCGCGCGAGTACGCCCTGCCGGACATCCCGCTGGAGCCGGACGAGGCGGCCGCGGTGGGCATCGCCGCCCGGCTCTGGCAGCACGCCGGGCTGGCCGCCGCCGCGTCCTCCGGGCTGGCCAAGCTGCGCGCCGCCGGGGTGGACGTCGACCCGCAGGCGACCCTCGGCCTGGAGCCGATGGTCACCGTCGACCCGGCCTTCGCGCCGCTCACCGCCGCCGCCCGGGACCGCCGGGAGGTCGGCTTCGACTACCGGGTGCCCGACCGGGACGCGCCGACCCGCCGCCGGCTGCAGCCGTGGGGCGTGGTCTGCTGGCGCGGCCGGTGGTACGTGGTCGGCCACGACCTGGACCGGGCCGCCACCCGCTGTTTCCGGCTCTCCCGAGTGGTCGGCGCGGTGCGGGTCACCGGCGATCCGGGCGGCTACCAGCCGCCGGCCGGTGTCGACCTGATCAGCCACGTCGCCCGCTGGTCGGGCCCGGTGGAGCGGACCGGGCGGGCGACCGTGCTGGCCGCCCCGGGCCGGGCCGCCGGGCTGCGCCGTTGGGCCGTCGACGTCGTCGCCGGGCCGGACGGCGACCGGCTCGTCCTGCCGTACGCCGACCCGGACTCGCTCGCCAGCCAGCTCGTCGGCTACGGCCCGGACGTGCGGGTGATCGACCCGCCGGAGGTGCGTGAGGCGGTCATCCAACGGCTGAAGGAGATCGCGGTGCGGCACGACGAGCTGGCGGTGGCCGGGGGCGCGCGGTGACCCGGCCCGCCGCCCGTGGCGGCTCCCGCGCCTCCGCCGACCGACTGGCCCGGCTGCTCAACCTGGTGCCCTACCTGCTGGCCCGCCCCGGCATCGAGATCGCCGAGGCGGCCGACGACCTCGGGATCACCGAGCGGCAGCTGCGTGAGGACCTGGAGCTGCTCTGGGTCTGCGGCCTGCCCGGCTACGGCCCGGGCGACCTGATCGACATGGCCTTCGACGGCGACCGGGTGACCATCACCTACGACGCCGGCATCGACCGGCCGCTGCGGCTCACCCCCGACGAGGCTCTCGCGCTGGTGGTGGCGTTGCGGATGCTCGCCGAGACGCCGGGGGTCACCAACCGGGAGGCGGTGGAGCGGGCCCTCGCCAAGATCGAGGACGCGGCCGGTGACCTGGTCGGCGCGCCGGTGGAGGTGCGGCTGCCGGCGGACACCCGCCGGGTGGAGGCGCTGCGGGCCGCCGTGGAGGGCGGCCGGGCGCTGCGGATCACCTACTACACCGCTGCCCGGGACGAGACCACCGAACGGACCATCGACCCGCTGCGGATGCTGATGGTCGGCGGCCGGGCGTACGTGGAGGCCTGGTGCCGCCGGGTCGAGGCGGTCCGGCTGTTCCGGGCCGACCGGATCGACGCGGTGACCGAGCTGGACGAGCCGGCCGTGGTCCCGCCGCAGGCGCGCCCGCACGACCTCACCGACGGGGTGTTCCGGCCCTCGCCGGACCTGCCGCTGATCACCCTGCGGGTCGGCCGGGGCGAGCGGTGGATCACCGAGTACTACCCCTGCGAGCGGGTGGAGGCCGGCGACGGAGACCACTGGCTGGTCTCGCTGCGGGTCACCGACCTGGCCTGGGCGCGCCGGTTCGTGCTGGGCCTCGGCCCGGACGTGACCGTGGTCGCCCCGGCCGAGCTGGCCGAGCAGGTCCGGGCGGCGGCGACGGCCGCGCTCGACGCGTACGCCAGTCCCGCGCCCGCCGCCCGACAGGGCGCACCGGACGCCGCCGCGCCGCCGGCCGCCGATCCGGCGGTCGCCGCCGGACCCCGGTAGGCTGACCGCTGTGGTGAAGTGGATCGTGCTCGCGGTGGTGCTGTTCGCCCTCCTCGTGCTGGCCCTGGCCGTCCGGGCGGTGCTGGCCCGGCTGCCCGGGCTGCGCCGGGCGGCGGTGGCGTTGCAGCGCCGGCAGGCCGAGGCGGAGGCCCTCGCGGGGTCGGCCGCGGCGCTCCAGGTGCGGGCCGACGCGGTCTCCCGGCAGCTCGCCGACGCGCAGCTCCGGGTGGAGCTGATCAGGGCCAATCGGGGCGACTGATCGACGGGCGTCGCGCCGTTGGCCGGTGCGCCGATCGGCCTTGATCGAATCCTGGCCCGAGCGGGTCCGGCATGGGCCGAAACCGACCGGCGACGCCGGTTGACGGAACATCCCAGGTTGGTCAAGACTTCACCGGCCGGGATCAACCATCACCGCCCCGGCGGGTGGCAACGGGCCGATACGCACGTACGATGGGCTCCGACACACCCCACGCTGTCTCACATTCGACTGGAGCTTCCCATGGGTGCCCTCAAGCCGTGGCACATCGCCATTCTCGTGGTCGTGCTGATCCTGCTCTTCGGCGCGAAGCGGCTCCCCGACGCGGCCCGCTCGCTGGGCCGCTCGCTGCGGATCATCAAGGCGGAGACCAAGAGCCTGCAGGACGACGACCGCGACCTGGCCGAGAAGGCCGACGCGCAGGCCGGCTACCAGCCGCTCCCGCCGTACGCGGGTCAGCAGCAGCCGCAGCAGGCCCCGTACCAGGCCCCGCCGCAGCAGCCGGTCGCCGACCCGGTGCAGCGCGTCCGCGACAACTGACCGAAGGGCCCGACGACCGTGGCCTTGGCACTGCGTAAGCGCGGCCCGAGCAAGTTCCAGCAGGCCGCCGACGGCTCGATGACGCTCATCGAGCACGTGCGCGACCTGCGCAACCGGCTGTTCCGCGCCTCCCTGGCGATCGTGGTCGGCTTCGGCGTCGGGATCACTTTGTTGGCCCAGCCCGTGCTGCACGTGTTGCAGCAGCCCTACTGCGACCTGCCCAACTCGCGGCTCGCCGACGGTCGGTGCAACTTCGTCCAGCTCGGCCCAGCCGACCTCTTCCTGCTCAATCTGAAGATCGGGCTCTGGATCGGGCTGATCGTCGCGGCGCCGATCTGGCTTTACCAGCTCTGGGCGTTCATCGCGCCGGGTCTGCACAAGCACGAGCGGCGCTACGCGTACATCTTCACCGGGCTCGCCGCGCCGCTCTTCGCGGCCGGCGCGGTACTGGCCTACTTTGTCACCTCCAAGGGCCTGGAGTTCCTGCTCAACGTCACCAACAGCGAAGAGATCACCACGACGCTGGACATCACCCGCTACATCTCGTTCGTCACCAACCTGATCCTGCTGTTCGGGGTGGCGTTCGAGTTCCCGCTGCTGGTGCTGATGCTCAACTTCGTCGGCATCGCCAGCGCGAAGCGGCTGCTGAGCTGGTGGCGGGTCGCGGTCTTCGTGTTCTTCGCCTTCTCCGCGGTCGTCACCCCCACCCCGGACCCGTTCGGCATGACCGCGCTGGCGATCTGCCTCTGCGCGCTCTACTTCGCCGCTGTCGGGGTCGCGTTCATCAACGACAAGCGGCGCGGGCGGGGCAAGGAGGTCTACGCCGGCATCGGCGACGACGAGGTGTCGCCGCTGGAGTTCGACCCGGAGCCGGTCGAGGCCGGGCAGCGGGTCGACGCGACCGCCCCGGTGGCCGCGCCGGACCCGATCGCCGCGCCGGCGCCGATCGACCGCCGCTACGACGACATGACCTGACGTACGGTAGCCACCGCCGTACCGGCCGAAGTGCCGGTCCGACACGCTGACGAGTGAACGCCGCCCGGCTCGGGCGGCGTTTCTCGTGCCGGTAGGTTCCTCGCCGTGACCGCAGAAGTTCACCCCTCCGTCACCCCCGACGGTCCCGTCGCGGTGCTGGCCAATCCCACCGCCGGCCGGGGCCGGCACCGGGGCCTGTTGGCGCCGCTGCTGTCCCGGCTCGCCACCGGCGGCCGGCCGGTCCGCCTGCTGGAGGCGCACACCGCCGACGAGGCCGAGGCCGTCTGCCGGGACGCGGTCGCCGACGGGGTCGCGGCCCTGGTCGCGGTCGGCGGCGACGGCACGGTGCACCGGGGGATCCAGGCGGTCGCCGGCACCACGATCCCGTTCGGGCCGGTACCGGCCGGCACCGGCAACGACTTCGCCGCCGACACCGGCTTCCCCACCGATCCGCTCGCCGCCGCGGAGGTGATCGCCGCCGCGCTGCGCGAGGGCCGCAGCAGCCCGGTGGACCTGGCCCGGATGACCGGCCCGACCGGCCCGCCCCGCTGGTACGGGGCGGTGCTCGCCGCCGGTTTCGACGCGATCGTCAACGAGCGGGCCAACCGGATGAGCTGGCCTCGCGGCCCGCGCCGCTACGACCTGGCGATCATGGTCGAGCTGGCCCGGCTGCGCCCGCGCCGGTACAAGCTGCGCCTCGACGGCGAGCCGCACGAGGTCGAGGCGGTGCTGGTGGCGGTGGGCAACTGCCCCAGCTACGGCGGCGGGATGCGGATCTGCCCGGACGCCGACCCGACCGACGGCATGCTCGACGTGGTGGTCGGCGGCAGGTTGGACCGGCGCACCCTGATCCGGGTCAAGCCGAGCATCTACCAGGGCACCCACCTGCGGCACCCGCTGGTGCACAGCTACCGGGTCCGCACGGTCGAGCTGGCCGCCGAGGGCATCACCACGTACGCCGACGGGGAGCGTTCGCTGGAGCTGCCGCTGACGGTCAGCGCCGTGCCGGGCGCCCTGCGGCTGCTGCGTTGACCCGGACCGCGCCGATGCTGGCCGCGATCACCAGGGCGATGGCCAGCACCTCCACGACGGTCAGCTGCTGCCCCAGCACCAGGTAGCCGGCGAGCGAGGCGATCGCCGGACCGAGGCTCATCATGACCGCGAAGGTGGCGGTCGGCAGCCGGCGCAGCGCCAACAGTTCGAGGGTGTAGGGCAGCCCCGAGGCGAGCACGGCGAGGGCGGTCCCGAGCGCCAGCACCGGCGGGTCCAGCAGCACCGTACCGGCGGTCGCCAGCCCGGGCGGCAGGGTCACCACGGCGGCGACGGCCAGCGCCAGGGCCAGCCCGTCGGCGCCCCGGAAGCGGGCACCGACGCGCGCGCTGAGCACGATGTACGCCGCCCAGAGCGCGCCCGCGGCCAGCGCCAGGCCGGCGCCGAGCGGGTCCAACCGGTCGAAGCCGCCCTGGCCGAGCAGGGCCACCCCGGCCAGCGCCACCGCGGCGCAGGCCCAGCTGGCCGCCCGGCGCGCGGCGAAGACCGACAGCGCCAGCGGGCCGAGCACCTCCAGGGTCACCGCCAGGCCGAGCGGGATCCGCTCGATGGCCTGGTAGAAGATCGAGTTCATGCCGGCCAGGACCAACCCGAACGCGCCGGCGGCCACCCAGTCGGCCCGGTCGTGCCCGCGCAGCCGCGGCCGGCAGACGACCAGCAGCAGCACCGCGGAGATGGCCAGCCGCAGGGTGACCGCGCCGAACACGCCGGTGCGGGGGAAGAGCAGGGCGGCCACCGCGGAGCCGAACTGCACCGACAACGCCCCGCCGAGCACCAGCCCGACCGCGCCCACCCCACCCTGCCGGGCCGGCGGGGTGCTGGCGGCGGGCCGGTCGAGCAGCAGGGTGTCGGTCACCCCTGCGACGCTATGAGCTGGCGCGCTGCCAGGGAAATGCCGGTTCGGCCGCGCTTATGCTTCCCGGTTATGACCGTCGAGCTGCGGCACCTGCGCGCCTTCCTCGCCATCGCCGAGGAGGGCGGCATCACCCGGGCCGCCGCCCGGCTGCGGGTCAGCCAGCCCGCGCTGTCGCGGACCCTGCGCCAGCTCGAGGACCACCTGGGCGTACGGCTGGTCGAGCGCTCCACCCACCACCTGGCGCTCACCGTGGCCGGCCGCTCGTTCCGCGACCGGGCCGCCGTGGCGGTCGCCGCTGTCGACGACGTGCTGACCCCCGGGCAGGGCGTCGGCTGGCCGCTGCGGCTCGGCCACGCCTGGTCGGCGCTCGGCGGGCACACCGTCACGCTGCTGCGTCGGTGGCGGCAGGCCTACCCGCAGACGCCGCTGGAGCTGCTGCGCATCGACGACCGGACGGCCGGGCTGGCCCGGGGCGCGGTGGACGTCGCGGTGCTGCGCCAGCCGGTCGAGCTGCCCGACGTGCGGACGGTGCGGCTGCTGGCCGAGGCGCGGTTGGCCACCGTGCCGGCGGACAGCCCGCTCGCCGGCCGGGCCGAGCTGATCCTGGCCGACCTGGTCGACCAGCCGATCGCGGTGAACAGCGAGACCGGCACCACCACCCTCGGGCTGTGGCCGAACGGCGCCGCCCCGGCCACCGTGGTGCCGGTGGCCAACACCGACGACTGGTTGGCCGCGATCAGCTCCGGCCGCGCCGTCGGGGTGACCACCACCGCCACGGCGGCCATGTATCCCAGCCCGGCGGTGGCGTACCGGCCGCTCGTGGACGCGCCCGCGGTGCCCGTGCTGCTCGCCTGGCGGCACCCGCCGAGTCACCCTGCCGTGCCCGACCTGGTGGCCCTGACCCGGGAGGTCGTGCGCGACTGACTCTCGCCGGAGTCGGTGGGTCAGGCCGGCAGGGCCAGGTCGAGGACCGCGCCGAGGCCGTTCTCCCGGCCCGGCTCGGCGGCCGGCAGCACCAGCACCGCGCAGCCGGCGGCGGCCGCGCCCGCGTCGGCCGGGGTGTCACCGACCATCAGGGTCTGCTCCGGGTCGACACCGAGCATCCCGCAGGCGCGCCAGAAGATCGCCGGATCGGGCTTGCAGCGGCCCACCTCGTAGGAGAGCACGAATGCGTCGACCAGCTCGGTGAGCTGCCACGCGTCGAACATCGGCCGCAGGTCGAAGCCGATGTTGCTGACCACCGCCACCCGTACGCCCGCGTCGCGCAGCGCGGCGAGCGTCGGGGCCGTGTCGGGGTAGGGGACCCAGCCCTCGGGGACCAGCACCCGGTCGTAGAGCGCGTCGGCGAACCCCTCGATGCCGGCGTCGACGGCCTCGGCCAGCCCGGTGTAGGCGGCGCGGTGCGCGTGCGGGTAGAGGTCGCGGGTGGACCACAGCTCGGCCAGCCGGGGCGGCACCCGGGCGGGCAGCGGCCCACCGGCCCGCCCGGCGGTGAGCAGCCGGTCGGCGAGCGCCGTCGCCCGGACCCGCTCCAGATCGACCCCGCACGCGGCCGCGGCCTGGAGCACCCACTCGCGCGGCTCCTCCACCTGGGCGAGGGTGCCGTGGAAGTCGAAGAGCACCGCCTTGACCTGCCGGCGCGACGGCCGCGACGGGCGGCCGGCGTCGGCGCGGCCCGGGACAGGAGGCTGGGTCGGTTCGGGTTGGTCCGGCACGTCGTGCACCCTACCGACCGCCTCCGACGGCTCTTCCGGTCGGCCTTGTCCGATGTCCGGTCCGGGTACGCATTAATCTTGGTGGCATGTCGAGCCCCGCCGAGCGGTACGCCGCGGCGCGCCGCCGGGCCGCGCAGGCCTCACAGTTCCCGGCGCTGGAAGAGTTCGCCCTTGACCTGGGGTTCGATCTCGACGACTTCCAGCGGGAAGCGTGTCAGGCGTTGGAGCGCGGCAGCGGCGTGCTCGTCTGCGCGCCCACCGGCGCCGGCAAGACGGTGGTCGGCGAGTTCGCCGTACACCTGGCGTTGACCGGTGGGGCGACGATGCCGGCCGACGGCGCGCAGCCCGCCCCCGGCGGCACCCGGCGCAAATGCTTCTACACCACGCCGATCAAGGCGCTCTCCAACCAGAAGTACCACGACCTGGTCAACCGCTACGGCGCCGAGCAGGTCGGGCTGCTCACCGGCGACAACGCGATCAACGGCGACGCGCCCGTGGTGGTGATGACCACCGAGGTGCTGCGCAACATGCTCTACGCCGGATCCAGCACTCTGGAGGGGCTGGCGTACGTGGTGATGGACGAGGTGCACTACCTCGCCGACCGGTTCCGGGGCGGCGTGTGGGAAGAGGTGATCATCCACCTGCCCGCCTCGGTCACCCTGGTCTCGCTCTCGGCGACCGTCTCCAACGCCGAGGAGTTCGCCGACTGGCTGGTCACCGTGCGCGGCGAGACCGCCGTGGTGGTCAGCGAGCACCGGCCGGTGCCGCTGTGGCAGCACATGCTGGTCGGCAAGCGGATGTTCGACCTCTTCCACGACGCCGACGCGGCCCGCAAACACGACGTGCACCCGGAGCTGCTGCGCTACACCCGGGACACGGCGCGCCGGCTGGAGCTGGGTGAGGGGCGCAGCGCCGGTCCGGGCGGCGGCCGGCGCGGGCCACGCTGGCGCGGCCCGCTGCGACCGGACATCGTCGAACGGCTGGACCGCGAGGGGCTGCTCCCGGCGATCCTGTTCATCTTCAGCCGGGCCGGCTGCGCCGCCGCGGTGCAGCAGTGCCTCGCCGCCGGCCTGCGGCTCACCTCGCCGGAGGAGCGGGCGGAGATCCGTCGGGTGGTCGAGTCCCGGGTCACCGCGATTCCCGGCGAGGACCTCACCGTGCTCGGCTACTGGGAGTGGCTCGACGGGCTGGAGCGCGGTCTCGCCGCCCACCACGCCGGCATGCTGCCGGTGTTCAAGGAGATCGTCGAGGAGCTCTTCGTCCGGGGCCTGGTCAAGGCGGTCTTCGCGACCGAGACGCTGGCCCTGGGGATCAACATGCCGGCCCGCTGCGTGGTGCTGGAGCGGCTGGTCAAGTACAACGGCGAGGCGCACGTCGACCTCACCCCGGGGGAGTACACCCAGCTCACCGGGCGGGCCGGGCGCCGGGGCATCGACGTCGAGGGGCACGCCGTGGTGGTGTGGTCCCCGGAGACCGACCCGCGGCACGTGGCGGGGCTGGCGTCCACCCGCACCTACCCGCTGCGGTCCAGCTTCCGGCCCTCGTACAACATGGCGGTGAACCTGGTCGGCACGGTCGGCGCCGATCCGGCCCGGGCGCTGCTGGAGTCCTCCTTCGCCCAGTTCCAGGCGGACCGCTCGGTGGTCGGCCTGGCCCGCCAGGTGCAGCGCAACACCGAGACCATCGAGGCGTACGGCGCGGAGGCAGCTTGCCACCACGGTGACTTCGACGAGTACTTCGCGCTGCGGGTGGCGATCGCCGATCGGGAGCGGGCGATCGCCCGGCAGGGGCAGAGCCAGCGCAAGGCGGCCGCCGTCGCGTCGCTGGAGCGGCTGCGGGTCGGTGACGTGATCCGGGTGCCCTCCGGGCGGCGGGCCGGCCTGGCGGTGGTGCTGGATCCGGCGACCGGCGGGTTCGGTGAGCCCCGGCCGTTGGTGCTCACCCAGGACCGGTGGGCCGGGCGGGTCAGCCCGGGCGACTTCACCACCCCGGCCGAGGTGCTCGCCCGGATCCGGGTGCCGAAGCACTTCAACCACCGCTCGCCGGCGGCCCGGCGCGACCTGGCCGCCGAGGTCAGCGGCACCGGCCTGGACCGGCACGCCGGGCGCCGGGGTGGTCGGTCCCGGCAGCAGGTGGGCGAGGATCACCGGCTCACCCAGCTCCGCTCGGAGCTGCGCCGGCATCCGTGCCACGCCTGCCCCGAGCGGGAGGAGCACGCCCGCTGGGCCGAGCGGCGGCGTCGGCTGGAGCGCGACACCGAGGAGCTGCGGGAGCGGGTGGCCGGGCGGACCGGTTCGCTGGCCCGTACCTTCGACCGGATCGTCGCGCTGCTCACCACCCGGGGTTACCTGACCTCCGACGGGACGGTCACCGACGCGGGTCGGATGCTCGGTCGGATCTGGACCGAGGCGGACCTGCTGGTCGCCGAGTGCCTGCGCCGGGGCGTCTGGGACGGGCTCTCGCCGGCGGAGCTGGCCGCCGCCGTGTCGGTGGTGGTCTTCGAGGCTCGCCGGGACGTCGACGAGCGGGCGTCGCTGCCGCGGGGCCCGGTCTCCGACGCGGTGGACGAGACGCTGAAGCTGTGGAGCGACATCGAGGCGGACGAGGCCGCCCGGGGGCTGGCGGTGACCCGGGAGCCGGATCTCGGCTTCGCCTGGCCGATCTACCGGTGGGCCCGGGGAGAGGCGTTGGCCAAGGTGCTCGCCAGCGGTCACGAGCTCGACGGGGAGATGCCGGCCGGCGACTTCGTCCGCTGGTCCCGCCAGGTGGTCGACCTGCTCGGTCAGCTGGCCGACTCCGGCGGGGCGTCGGCCGAGCTGCGATCCACCGCCCGGCAGGCGATCGGCGCGGTGAACCGCGGGGTGCTGGCCTACCACACCGCCGCCTGAGCGCCCGAGAACGGAAACGACCGGCCCCGGGGGGGGGGGCGCCGGGGGGGCGGGGGGGGGGGGGGGGGGCCCGCCGGGGGGGGGGGGGGGGGGGGGGGGGGGGGGGGGGGGGGGGCGGGCCGCCCCCCCCCCCCCCCCCCCCCCCCCCCCCCCCCCCCCCCCCCCCCCCCCCCCCCCCCCCCCCCCCCCCCCCCCCCCCCCCGGTCGAGGTCGGGACCATCCGGGGTCAGGTCTGGCCGGGTGCGGGTCGACCGGTCCGGGCTGGCCGGGTCAGGTCTGGCGGGGGCAGGGGTCGCCCGAGGTCAGCGGGTGCTCGGGGTCAGGGGTGCCCTGCGAGCGCGTCGACCAGCCGCCGGGTGGAGCCGGCCAGGTTCCACCGGCGGGCCAGCTCCAGCAGGCCGTCGGGGTCGACCGGGGCGCTGGGCAGCGCGGTCGGCAACTCGGGCAGCGGCACGTCGAGGGCGACGCGGACCACCTTCGGGGCCACCGCCAGGTAGTCGCCGGCTGCGGTGAGCTTGGCGCGCAGCCCCGGCGCGAAGCCGGACTTCGGATCGTCGAGCGCGGCGAGGATGCCGGCCAGGTCGCCGTAGCGCTCGATCAACCGGGCGGCGGTCTTCTCACCGACGCCCGGCACCCCGGGCAGCCCGTCGCTGGGGTCGCCGCGCAGCGCCGCGAAGTCGGCGTAGCTCGCGGCGGGCACGCCGTAGCGGGCCCGCACCGCGGCGTCGTCGCAGTCGTCCAGCTTCGCCACGCCCCGGCCGACGTAGAGCAGCCGCACCGGCCGGGCGTCGTCGACGAGCTGGAACAGGTCGCGGTCGCCGGAGACCACCTCGACCGGCGCCGGCTGGGTGACCGAGAGCGTGCCGAGCACGTCGTCGGCCTCGTAGCCCGTCGCGCCGACGGTGGTGATGCCGATGGCGGTGAGCACGTCGAGGATCACCGGCACCTGCGGGGTGAGCGTGTCGGGCACCACCTCGCCCCCCTCCGGCGCGAGCCGGTGCGCCTTGTAGGACGGCAGCAGCGCCACCCGCCAGTCGGGCCGCCAGTCGTAGTCCATCGCGCAGACCATCCGGTCGGGCCGGCGGGTGCGGATCAGGGTCGCCAACATGTCGAGGAAGCCGCGCACCGCGTTGACCGGGGTGCCGTCCTCGGCCCGGGCGGCCGACTCGGGGATGCCGAAGTAGGCCCGGAAGTAGAGGCTCGGGGAGTCGATCAGCAGGATCGGGGGTCGCTGTGCCACGCCGGACAGCCTGGCACAGCCCACCGACGAAACGACAGCGCGGCGCGGCGGAAGCGAGTCCGGCCCTTCGGCGACGGCACCGGCGGCGGTCCTCCATGATCGGGGTCGTCGCGGGTGGGACGCCGGAACCGGGCTGCGGCTCGCGCCGGGCGGGGGCAGACTGCCTGACGTGGCGTTTCTCCCCGGCCTGACGCTGGCCCGCCGGTACCACGACGAGGTGCTCGCGCCGATCCTGCGCCGGCGGTGCCCCGACCTGCGGTACGCGGCCGGGCGGCTCGACGGCGGCTCGGAGCTGCTCGGCCTGGACACCGTCCGCTCGACCGACCACGACTGGGGCCCGCGCGCGCAGCTCTTCGTCGCGGCGGGCGACGCCGGGCGGATCCCGGAGGTACGCGCCGTGCTGGAGGCCGAGCTTCCGGCGGAGTTCCTGGGCTGGCCGACCCGGTTCGCGGGCGACGACGCGCGGCTGGGCGTCGTGGACCCGGCGGGTGCCCGGCACGGGGTGAGCGTGGCCGAGCTGGGCGGCTGGTGGCGCGAGCGCCTCGGGTTCGACCCGGCGGCCGGGGTCGGTGTGGAGGACTGGCTGGCCACGCCGACGCAGCGGCTGGCCGAGGTCACCGGCGGCGCGGTCTTCCACGACGGCCTGGGCGGTGCGCTAACCGCCGGCCGCGCCGCGCTCGCCTGGTATCCGGACGACGTCTGGCGGCACGTGCTCGCCGCCGGGTGGACCCGGGTCGCCCAGGCCGAGCATCTGCCCGGCCGCTGCGCCGAGGTCGGCGACGAGCTGGGCAGCCGGGTGGTCACCGCCGGGCTGGCTCGGGATCTGATGCGGCTCGGTCTGCTGCTGCGCCGCCGCTGGCCGCCGTACGACAAGTGGCTCGGCACCACCTTCGCCCGGCTGCCGGACGCGGCGCCGGTGGTCGCCGCGCTGGCCGACGCGCTCGGCCCGGGCGACTGGGCGCGGCGGCAGCCGGGGCTGGTCGACGCGCTGGAGGCGTTGGCCGGGTGGACCGACGAGACTCACCTGGCCGCCCCGGTGCGCGCACGGGCCCGCACCTTCCACAGTCGCCCGTTCCTCGTGCTGGACGCCGGCCGGGTCGCCGCCGCCCTGCGCGCCGCGATCACCGACCCTGGGCTGCGGGAGCGTCCGCTGCTCGGTGCGGTGGACCAGTATCTGCACAACGTCGACGTGCTGACCGACGCCCGGCACGTCCGTCGGCTGGCCGGCGCTCTGCGTCCGCAGGAGCCCGGGGCGGGGTGAGCGGCGGTCAGCTGCCGACGGGCACCCGCGGCGGCGCGTCGCGCGGCGCGTCGTGGTCGGTGAGGTCGCGCAGCCCGCGCACCGGGGAGAGCAGCACCGCCAGCGGGGCGCAGACCAGCGTGGCCGCGAAGACCAGCAGGGTGGCCCGGGCGCCGATGAAACCGGCCAGCGCGCCGGCGATCAGGCCGCCCACCGGGATCGCGCCCCAGGAGACGAAGCGGACGGTGGCCATCACGCGGGAGAGCAGGTCGGGCGGACTGGCGATCTGCCGGTAGGTCCGGGTGGTCACGCTGAGCACCACCGTCCCGAGGGAGAAGACGACGTTGCCGACCGCGAAGGCCGCGTACGCCGGCCAGCCGGTCCCCAGCGGGATGAGGAACGCCCCGGCGACGGTGACCAGGCCGGAGACGATCAGCGCCCGGGCGGTGCCGATCCGGTCGGTGATCCGGGTGGTGAGCGCCGCCCCGACCAGCGCGCCGACGCCCTCGACGGCGAGCAGCACACCGACCAGGCCGGCCGGGGCGTGCAGCTCGCGGACCAGGTAGAGCGGGTAGAGCGCGAACTGTGCCCCGCAGACGAAGTTCATCGCGGTCGCGGCCCACATGCTGGGGCCGATCATCGGGTGGCGGGAGACGAAGCGCCACCCTTCGCGGATCAGCTCGGCCATCGGTGGCCAGCGGTCCGGCGCGTCGGTGCGGCGGGCCGGCAGGGTGCGCAGCAGCGCCGCGGAGAACAGGTAGCTGGCCGCGTCCACCAGCAGCGTCGGCACCGCGCCGAGCGCCTGCACGGCGAGCCCGCCGAGCGCGGGCCCACTGAGCTGGGTGGCGGCGTGGGTGGCCGAGGTGAGGCTGTTGCGCGACTGGAGCTGGTCCGCCTCGACGATGCTCGGCAGAAAGGTCGAGTTGGCCACGTCGAAGAGCACGTTGGCGAAGCTGACCACGAGCGCGGTGACCACCAGGTGGGCGACGGTGAGCTGGCCCCACCACCAGGCGAGCGGGACCGATGCGACAGCCGTCGCGCGGGCGAGGTCGGCGCCCACCTGCGCGCCGCGCAGCGGCAACCGCTGCACGATCACTCCGGCCGGCAGCCCGATGACGATCCACGCCAGGTAGCTCGCCGCGGCGATTAGGCCCATCTGGAAGGGCGTGGCGTCCAGGACGGTCAGCGCGGTCAACGGCAGCGCCACCGCACCGACCGCCGACCCGACCTGACTGGTCGTGCCGGCGGTCCACCAGCGCCAGAACACTCCGGCCCGCCCACCGACGTCCATGTCGTCCGCCCCCGTTCCGCGCGAGCCAGTTAGTTCCAATCTGAAACGGACTATAGTCGAGGCGGAGCGGACGGTGGAGGTGGGATGTGCGGCGGGGTGACCTCGGAGACGCGGACTGCGGCATCGCGCAGGCCCTCGGTGTGCTGGGCGACTGGTGGACCTTCCTGATCGTGCGCGACATCGCCGGCGGGACGACCCGCTTCGACGCCCTCCAGCGGGAGCTGGGCGTCAGCCGGCGGGCGTTGACCGAGCGGCTGGCCGCGCTGGTCGGGCACGGCGTGCTACGACGCCGGCCGTACTCGCAGCACCCGCCCCGCTACGACTACCTGCTCACGCCGAAGGGCGAGGGGTTGCTGCCGGTGCTCGTCGCGCTGCAGGACTGGGGCACCCGGCATCTGATGGGCGACGGCGAACTCACCGCGACCGCCGACGCGTCCTCGGCCGAGGCGCGGCGGACGCACGAACTTCTCGGCTGGCGGCTGCCCGACGTGCTCCTGCCCGGCTCCGACGGGCGAGCGGTGCCGCCGGCCGACGCGGACGGCTGGAGCGTCCTCTACTTCTTCCCCGGGGCGTACGCCCCGGACAGCGGCGGTTATCCGCCGGGCTGGGCGGAGATCCCCGGCGCCCGTGGCTGCACGTTGGAGTCGACCACCTACGCCGGGCGGCACGCGGACTTCCGGGCCGCCGGGGCGGAGGTCCGCGGCATCAGCACCCAGCGGCCCGACCAGCTCGCCGACTTCGTGGCGTACGCTCGGCTGCCGTTCCCGCTCCTGTCCGACCAGGACGGACGGCTCGGCGCGGGGTTGCTGCTGCCCACCTTCCGGGCCGGCGGGGTGGAGCGGTTCAAGCGGCTGACCCTGCTGGTGGGGCCGGGCGCGGTGATCCGCGCGGTGCAGTTCCCGGTGACCGACCCGGCCGGCTCGGTCGACGAGATGCTCGACCTGGTCCGGCGGCACGCCGGCGCGGCCCCGGCGGTACCGGCCCGCACCGACTGACCGGCGCGACCCGAGACAGGGGCGGGCCGGTGCCTCACCCGGGCCGGTGCCCCGACGCCCCGGGCTGCGGGCCCCACCGCGATGAGGCAGAGTGGCACCGCGCCGGGACCGCACCGGCACGAGCGTCAGCGGAGGGGCGGTGGCCGTGGAGGGTCCGACCGGGGTGGTGTTTCCCCGTACCGGTGAGGGACGCAGCACGAGCGCGCTGGGTCGGGCGGTCGTCGCGGACGCCCTGCGCGCGGTCGACCCGGTCGGGGCGCGGGCGGCGGAGCACGAGACCAACTGGCGGCACGGCTACCTTGGGCACTTCCGCCGGCTGGTCGAGGCGGGACTGCTCTCCCGCGACGCCGCGCTGACCATCGCCCGGGACGGGCTCGCCTCGCTGCACTCGCGGATCAGCGTGATCCACGCCGACGGTCGGGAGACCGGGTTGGCGCAGGTCTTCGACGCGCCCGCCGACGACGACGCCCTCGAGACGGCGACGGTCACCGGCACCGGCGAGGTCGACCGGGAGCTGTCCGTGCCCTACCGGGGGCGGCGGTTGCGCGGCGACGACCTGCGCCGCCAGCTCGACGCCTGGGTCAGCGCCGGGGTCGTCGAACCGTCCTGCGCCGAGGCGGTCGGCGCGGTGCTGGCGAACCCCGACTGGCTGGACCTGCGCGACCAGCGGGTGGTCGTGCTCGGGGCGGGCGCGGAGATGGGCCCGCTGCCGTCCCTGCTGCGCTGGGGTGGCGACGTGGTCGCGGTCGACCTGCCGCGCCCGGAGCTCTGGCGGCGGGTGCTGCAGACCGCGCACCGCCACGGCGGCCGCCTGCACCTGCCGGTGAGCGCCACCGCCGCCACCGCCGACGCGGCTGACGACCGCGCCCTGGCCGGGCGGGCCGGCGCGGACCTGCTGCACCGCCTGCCGCAGGTCGCCGCGTGGCTGACCGGCCTCGACGGCCGACTCGTGCTGGGCAACTACGTCTACGCCGACGGGGCGACCAACGTGCGGGTCGCGATGGCGGTGGACGCGCTCACCTGCCACCTGCAGCGCGAGCGCGACGACGTCGCGCTGGCCTTCCTCGCCACCCCCACCGACGTCTTCGCGGTGCCGGCTGAGGCGGTGCGGCACGCCGAGCGTGGCTACGCGGCCCGCGGGTTGGGGCGTAGGTCGCTGCGCCTGCTTTCCGGCGGCCGGCTGCTGCACCGCAACTATCCGCCGGACGCCGATCCCGGCATCAACGACAGCCTGGTTCCGCAGCAGGGGCCCAACTACGCCCTGGCCAAGCGGTTGCAGCGGTGGCGGGCCACGGCCGCCCGGGCCGCCGGGTCGACGGTGTCGTTCACCGTCGCGCCGCCCACCCGCACCCGCTCGGTGCTGCGCAACCGGGCGCTCGCCGCCGCGTACGCCGGGGCGCACCGGTTCGGCATCGAGGTCTTCGAGCCGGCGACCAGCAACACCCTGATGGCCGCGCTGCTCGTGCACGACCTGCGCACCGGTGGTGGCCCGGCGCTGGAGCACCCGTGGCAGGACGAGGCGTACGCGGCGGCGCACGGTGGGCTGTGGCGGGTGCCGTACGCACCGCGCAGCGCCCTGGGGTTGGCCGTCCTGCTCGGCCTCGGCGGCGCGCGGGCCTGACCGGCCCGGCCGGCGGACCTGGCGCGGCCCGGCGTGGCGCACGCCCCGGCGCGGAACGACAGAGCGGCCCCCGCCGCGCCGTACGGGCGCTGACGGGGGCCGTCGCTGTCCGAGCTCAGGCGGGCAGGCGCCAGACCTGGTTGGCGCCGCCGAAGCAGTCCCAGATCTGCAGCCTGGTGCCGTCGGCGGAGCTGTTGCCGGTGGCGTCCAGGCACTTGTTCGACGCCGGGTTGCGCAGCGTGCCGTTGGACTGGGCCTGCCAGACCTGGGCGCCGCTGCCGTTGCAGTCCCAGAGTTGGATCTTGGTGCCGTTGGCGGTGCCGGCGCTGGTCACGTCGGCGCACTTGCCCAGCGCCCGCAGGCTTCCGTCGCTGGCGACGGTCCAGTTCTGCGCGTTGGTGCCGTTGCAGGTGTAGAGCTGCACGGCGGTGCCGTTGGCGCTGCTGGCCGCGGCGACGTCCACGCACTTGCCGCCGATGCCGGTGATCGGGCCGGTCCGCCCGGTCGGCGGCGGGGTGGTGCCGCCCATGACGGTGTCGTAGATGGCGGTGACCAGCGAGGTCGAGCCGGTGGTGTCCTGGGTGAGTTCCCAGTTCATCATGCCGCCGGCGTTGGCCAGCGCCCACTGGGTCTTGCGCTTGACGGTCGGGATGCCGTTGTAGCACTCCTGCACGCCGTTGATCGTCGTGCAGTCCCGGTTGGCGTTGGCCGGGTCCCTGGCGACCAGCTGGGCGTAGGTCTGGTAGCCGGGGCGGCTGTAGAAGGGCACGCCGAGCACCGCCTTGCTGGCGGGCAGGCCGCGCGCCTTCCAGCCGTTCACGCTGGCGATCGACCAGTCGTAGTTGGCGTGCGGGGTGCCGCCGTCGTAGGCCATGATGTTGAGCCAGTCGACGTAGCCGAAGACCGCGGGCGGCACGCCCTGCAGGTAGTAGCCCTCGGAGACGACGGCGGCGGTGAGCAGCTTGCCCTGCGGGCGCAGCGCGTTGCTGAGCTGCTGCATGAGCGCCGAGTAGTTGTTGGCCGAGGTGCCGGGATCGGGGTACTCCCAGTCCATGTCGACGCCGTCGAGGCCGTACTGGTTGACGAAGCTGACCACGCTGTTGACGAACGTGGTGCGGGAGCCGGCGTTGGCGGCGAGCGCCTCGAACGCGGAGTCGTCGCCGTTGTTCCAGCCGCCGATCGCGATCGACACCTTGACGTTGTTGGCGTGCCCCTGCGAGACCAACGAGGAGAGCTTGCTCGGGTTCTCCACCGCGCGCAGGGTGCCGTTGCTGTTGGGCAGCACGAACGCGTAGTTGATGTGGGTCAGCTTGTTGTACTGGACCGTGTTGACGTTGCCGGTCCAGGACGGCATGTAGCCGACGCTCTTGAAGTTGTTGGGCAGCACGACGGCCTCGGCGGCGGTCGGGGTCAGGGCGAGGGTGGCGCCGGCGGTGGCCAGCGCGAGCAGGCCGGCGGCGAGTGCCGAGCGGCGGCGGGGGCGTGGTGAGGACATCGAGGGCCTTCCCGTGGGCGAGTTGCGGCGCCGTGCGGCCGCGACGACGGCTGGGTCGGCCAGCCGTCAAACCGGGCGTACGGGTGGGACAGGGGACGTACTTCCTCGAGGCAGCCAAATCTTAAAGAGTGTTAACTGTCCGCGTCAATGATGTCGTTCGATGAACGGGAGAGCGCTTCCCGCCCGCGCGGCCGGCTAGGTCGGTGCCCAAACGACCGTTAAGCTGACCGGGTGGGAATCGACGACCTCTACCCCCCGGAGCGGCTGGCCGCCGCCCGCCGCGCCACCGCCGCCGCCGGGCTGGACGCGCTGCTGCTCACCCCCGGCGCCGACCTGCGCTACCTGACCGGCTACGACGCGCACGTGGGGGAGCGACTGACCTGCCTGGTGCTGCCGGCTCAGGGAGAGCCGACGCTGATCGTCCCGACGCTGGAACGACCCGCCGCCCAGGCGTCCCCGGCCCCGGGCACCGGGGTGCGCATCGTCGACCACGCCGACGGCACCGACCCGTACCCGCTGGTGAGCGCCGCCCTCGGCGGGCCGGTGGCCGCGGTCGGGCTGGCCGACCGGATGTGGGCCGAGCAGGTCCTGGCGCTGCGCGCCGCGCTGCCCGGCACGGCGCAGCGACTGGCCGGGGAGGTGCTGCGCGAGCTGCGGATCCGCAAGTCCCCCGCCGAGGTCGCGGCGCTCGCCGAGGCCGGCGCGGCGATCGACGACGTGCACCGGCGGATGGGGCAGTGGTTGCGCCCCGGGCGTACCGAGGCCGAGGTGGCCGCCGACATCGCCGCGGCGATCCGGGCGGCCGGGCACGTCACGGTCGACTTCGTCATCGTGGCCGCCGGCCCGAACGGGGCCAGCCCGCACCACGGCACCTCGGACCGGCCGATCGGGGTTGGCGAGCCGGTGGTGGTGGACATCGGCGGCACCATGGCATCGGGCTACCGCTCCGACTGCACCCGCACCTACGTCGCCGGCGGGCCGGCGCCGGCCGAGTTCGTCGACTACTACACCGTGCTGCGCGACGCCCAGGCGGCCGCGGTGGCCGCGGTGCGCCCGGGGGTGAGCGCCGAGGCCGTCGACGCGGCCGCCCGTACACCCATCGCCGACGCCGGGTTCGGCGCCGAGTTCCTGCACCGCACCGGGCACGGCATCGGCCTGGACGGCCACGAGGAGCCGTACGTGGTGGCCGGCAACCCGCGCGCCTTGGAGCCGGGCATGGCGTTCTCCATCGAGCCCGGCATCTACCTGGCGGGTCGGCACGGCGCCCGCATCGAGGACATCGTCGTCTGCACCACGGACGGCGTGCAACGGCTCAACACCACCCCCACGGAGCTCATCGCGCTATGACTGTCGACCGGATCCTGCCCACCGACGAGGCCCGCGACCTGCTGGACCTCGCCACCGAACTCGCCGACCGGGAGCTCGCCCCGAGGGCCGCCGAGTTCGAGGAGCGCGCCGAGTTCCCCCGCGAGGTGCTGCGCACCCTGGGTCGTGCCGGCCTGCTCGGCCTGCCCTACCCGGAGGAGCACGGCGGGTCGGCCCAGCCGTACGAGGTCTACCTGCAGGTGCTGGAGATCCTCGCCAGCCGCTGGCTCGCGGTCGCCGAGGCGGTCAGCGTGCACACCCTCTCCTGCTACCCGATCGCCGCGTTCGGCACCGACGAGCAGCGCAAGCTGCTGCCCGACATGCTCGGCGGCGAGCAGTTGGGCGCGTACTGCCTCTCCGAGCCGCAGGGTGGTTCGGACGCCGCGTCGCTGACCACGAAGGCGGTGCGCGACGGCGACGCGTACGTCGTGTCGGGCACCAAGGCGTGGATCACCCACGCCCGGGTGGCGGACTTCTACAACGTCTTCTGCCGCACCGGCGGGCCCGGCCCGAAGGGCGTCTCGCTACTGCTCGCCGACGCCGGCACGGCCGGGATCATCCCGCAGGCCGTCGAGCGGACCATGGGCCTGCGGGCCTCGCCGGTGGCGCAGCTCGCGTTCGACGAGGCGCGGGTGCCGGCCGAGCGGCTGATCGGCGGGGAAGGTCGGGGCTTCACCATCGCGATGTCCGCGCTGGACTCCGGGCGGCTCGGCATCGCGGCGTGCGCGGTCGGGCTGGCCCAGGCCGCGCTGGACTACGCGGTCGACTACGCGAAGCAGCGTCGGCAGTTCGGCCGCTCCATCATCGACTTCCAGGGGCTCGGCTTCACCCTGGCCGACCACGCCACCCAGATCTCCGCGGCTCGGGCGTTGACCCTCGCCGCGGCCCGGCTGCGCGACGCGGGCCGGCCGTACGCGATCGAGGCGGCCAAGGCCAAGCTCTTCGCCACCGACGTGGCGATGCGGGTGAGTACCGACGCGGTGCAGGTGCTCGGCGGCGCGGGCTACGTCGCCGACCATCCGGTGGAGCGGTACATGCGCGAGGCGAAGGTGCTCCAGATCGTCGAGGGCACCAACCAGATCCAGCGAGTGGTGATCTCCCGGGCGCTGGCGAAGGGCTGACCGGACCGAGTGTCGTGGGCCCGGTGCGCTGCGTGCAGAGTCGCGCGCCGCCGGGCCCCGGGCACGTCACCTCGTCGCCGTGCGGCGTTTTTCCCGGTAGGTTGCACGCCGTGGAGGAGACCGACCGTGCCATCGTCGCCGCGTTGACCGCCGACGGCAGGCTGTCGTACACGGACCTGGCGGAGAAGGTGGGCCTGTCGGTCTCCGCCGTGCATCAGCGGGTGCGCCGGCTGGAGCAGCGAGGCGTGATCAAGGGGTACGGCGCGCGGGTCTCCTTCGAGGCGCTGGACCTGCCGCTGACCGCGTTCGTGGCGATCCGGCCGTTCGACCCGTCCCAGCCCGACGACGCGCCGGAGCGGCTGGCCCACCTTCCCGAGATCGACTCCTGCTACTCGGTGGCGGGGGAGGACTTCTACATGCTGCTGGTGCGGGTGGCCGGCCCGGCCGACCTGGAACGGGTGCTCCAGGAGATCCGTACCGCGGCGAACGTCACCACCCGCACCACGGTGGTGCTCTCCACGCCGTACGAGAACCGGCCGCCGAAGATCAGTACCGAGCCGTCGGGTCGACGGTCCCGGGCGCCGGAGGAGCGGGCTGGTTCCAGCGCAGGATGACCTGCCGCTGGTGTTCGTAGCCGAGCACGCTGACGGTGGCGGTGTCCAGCCGCAGCCGTCCGCCGGCCGAGGGTGGCAGGCCGATCCAGCGGGCGCCGAGCACCCGCAGGCTGTGCGCGTGACCGACCAGCCCGACGGTCCCCCGGTCGAGCAGGGGAGCGACCCGGCTGAGCACCCGGTCCAGCCGTTCGCCGACCTGGCCGGGTGACTCCCCGCCGGGGCAGCCGTCGGTCCAGATGTTCCAGTGCGGGTCGTCCTGGTGGATGTCCACGGTGGTGCGCCCCTCGTACTCGCCGTAGTTCCACTCGGCGAGGTCCTCGTCGACCGCGTCGACGGTGAGGCCGGCGAGCTGGGCGGTGCGCAGCGCCCGGGCCCGGGGACTCGCCAGCACCGTGACGAACCGCCGGCCGGCCAGGAACGCGGCGAGGGTGCGGGCCTGCCGCTCGCCGTCGGGGGTGAGCTCCAGGTCGGTGTACGAGGTGTGCCGGTGGCTGGCGCTCCAGGTGGTCTCGCCGTGCCGGATCAGCAGGAGCTCTCCCATGGGCCCAGTTAACCATCGCGCCGTGGTCCGGCTCCGCCGGGCTGCGAACCCCAGATCCTATCTTCCTAGGATGCCTTAGCGGGTGTGCCGGCCGGCACCCAAGCGCGTTTGGCACCCGGAGCACCGGGCAAGCGACCTGGACACTCGCCAGAGACGGAGGAGGCGGCATGAGCTTCGCCGACAAGACGAGGAACAAGATGGAAGAGATGACCGGTGTCGCCAAGGAGCGGATCGGCGACATGACGGACAACGAGCGGATGCGCGCCGAGGGCGCCACGCAGCAGAGCGAGGCACGCGCCAAGAAGGCCGGGGAGAGCGCCAAGGACGTCGGGCGCAACGCGCGCGACGCCTTCCGCGGCTGACCGGTTCGAGCCGTCGAGCGGGGGGGGGGGGGGGGGGGGGGCCCCCCCCCCCCCCGCGGGGGGGGGGGGGGGGGCCGGGGGGGGGGGCCGGGCCCCCCCCCCGCCCGGCCCCCCGCGCCGGGGGGCCGGGGGCCCGGCGGGGGGGGGGGGGGGGGGGGGGCCCCCCCCCCCCCCCCCCGCTTGGTGTCCGGTTAGGCTCGCGGGCGTGACCGTGCTCCGCTCGCTGCTGCTCTTCGTCCTGGCCGCGCTCGCCGAGATCGGTGGGGCGTGGCTGGTCTGGCAGGGTTGGCGGGAGCATCGCGGGCTGTGGTGGATCGCGGCCGGCGTGATCGCGTTGGGCCTCTACGGCTTCGTGGCGACGCTGCAGCCCGACGCGCACTTCGGCCGGATCCTCGCCGCGTACGGCGGGGTGTTCGTGGCCGGTTCACTGGCCTGGGCGATGGTGGTGGACGGGTTCCGCCCGGACCGGTGGGACCTGGCCGGCGCGGCCCTCTGTCTGCTCGGTGTCGCGGTCATCATGTACGCCCCGCGCGGCGCCGCGGCCTAGTCCTGCCGCCGTCGGGGGCCGAGACTCCCCGCGAGCTTGATGGCGCAGCGGTATCAATATGCCGCTGCGGCATCAAGCTCGTTGTCGACCGCCTGCCGCCCGGCGGGCCTCAGTCGTCGCGGTGCGCGGCCCACCAGCTCTGCCCGGCCTCGGGCAGGGTGTCGATCGGGTCGTAGTAGGCGTAGCGCTTGTTGAGCGCCTCCAGGTCGGCTGACTCGATGGAGGTGCGGTAGTTCTTGGTCCAGTAGGAGATGCCGCGGTCGCGGTCGTAGTCGGTCAGCATGTGCACCCATCGCTTGCCGACGAAGGGGACGTCGCAGACGATCCGTGGCGTGGCGTAGCCGGGCAGGTAGCCCATGATGTCGTGCTGGAGCTGCTGGGCGTGCCAGACCGGAACCCGCCAGTGCTCGGCGTTGGGGATCATGTCGCACATGTAGAAGTAGTACGGCAGGATGCCGGCTTCGCCCTGCAGGGCGAAGCAGAGGTCGAGCAGGTCGGGGGCGGTGGCGTTCACGCCGCGCATGAGGACGCCCTGGTTGCGCACGTCGCGGACGCCGACGTCGAGGGCGGTCTGGGCGGCCTTGGCGACCAGCGGGGTGAGCGACTGGGCGTGGTTGACGTGGGTGTGGATGGCGAGGTTGACGCCGCGGCGGGCGGCGGTGCGCGCGACGCGTTCCAGGCCCTCGACGACGTCGGGCTGCAGCCAGTGCTGGGGCAGGCCCATGAGGGCCTTGGTGGCGAGCCGGATGTCGCGGACGGTCTCCAGCTCCAGCAGCCGCATCAGGTACGACTCGAGGTTCTTCCACGGCACGTTGGCGACGTCACCGCCGGAGACGACGACGTCGCGTACGCCGGGGTGGGCCTTGAGGTAGCTGATGTGGGCGTCGTAGCGGTCGACGGGCTTGAGGGTGAGCTTGAGCTTGTCGACGGCGGGGGTGGAGTTGCCGACCAGGTCCATCCGGGTGCAGTGCCCGCAGTACTGCGGGCAGGTGGAGAGCAGTTCGGCGAGGACTTTGGTGGGGTAGCGGTGGGTGAGGCCCTCGGCGACCCACATGTCGTGTTCGTGCAGGCTGTCGCGGCTGGCGTAGGGGTGTGACGGCCAGTCGGTGCGCCGGTCGGAGGCGACCGGGATCATGTAGCGGCGGACCGGGTCGGCGAGGAACGCCTCGGTGCTCATCGGCGCGAACGGCACCATGGTGTTGAGCATCTGCGGCGGGACCAGCATCGACATGGTCGCGAGGGCCTTCTGGTCGGCCTCGAGGTCGGCGTAGAAGGTCTCGTCCACGAGGTCGCCGAGGACGGCGCGCAGCTGCTTGATGTTCTTGACGCAGTTGACGCGCTGCCACTGGGCGGATTCCCACTGGTCGCGGGTGACGTGGCGCCAGCCGGGGAAGCGGGTCCAGTCGGGTTCGACCAGGGGCGCCCGGCGGTATTCGTAGGGCTGTCCGGCGGTGGGGACCGCGATCGGCGCGGGGCGGGCCGCGGGGATGGTCTCCACCGGTTGGGTCTGGGTCACGGCCCCTCCTTGTGCGTCTCGGTTGATCAGCGGTCCCGAAGGCTACTGGAAAATATCCGGTGAAGAAATTAGTCTGCCGTAAGTTTTCCCGCGATGCGAGTCCTGACCGGGGCTTCGAGCGGTTGACAGGGGGAGGTCGGCGTGACGTCACCGGTGGGACTGCACCGCGTGCTGGAACCGGCGGGGGTGCTGCCGCAGGGGGCGTGGCGGCTCGACACGAGCCCGCAGATCGCCGCGAACGAGGTGCGCATCCGGGTGGAGCGGTTGAACCTGGACGCGGCGAGCTTCCGGCAGTTGTGGGAGAAGCACCGCGGTGACGGTGACGCGGTGCGCGCCGAGGTGCTGGAGATCGTGTCGACCCGGGGCAAGATGCAGAACCCGGTGACCGGGTCGGGCGGGATGCTGATCGGCACGGTGGACGAGGCGGGCCGGCGCTCGCCGTTGGGGTTGAAGCCGGGGGAGCGGGTGGCGACCCTGGTGTCGCTGACGCTGACCCCGCTGATGATCACCGACGGTCTGGCCCGCTGGGACGGGCGCAGCGAGCAGGTGCCCTGCGACGGCTACGCGATCCTGTTCGCCCGCTCGATCGCCGCGGTGCTGCCGGCGGACCAGGATCCGCAGCTGTCCCTGGCGGTGTTGGACGTGTGTGGGGCGCCGGCGCTGACCGGGCGGGTGGTGGCGCGGTACGTGGCCGACCGGGCGCGCGAGGGGGACGCCCGGCCGGTGACGGTGGCGGTGATCGGCGGGGCGGGCAAGAGCGGGTCGTTGTCCCTCGCCGCGGCGCGGCGGGCGGGCGCCGCCCGTACGGTCGGGGTGGTGCCGGTGGCGGCGGAGCGGGACGCGCTGGTGGCGGCCGGTCTGGCCGACGAGGTGGCGCTGGCCGACGCGCGGGATCCGGTGGCCCTGTCCACGGCGGTGACCACGGCGCTGCGGGTGCCGGCGGACGTCACGGTCGTGTGCGTGGACGTGCCGGGCTGCGAGCACGGTGCGGTCCTGGCGACCGCGGACGGCGGCACGGTGATCTTCTTCTCGATGGCGACGAGCTTCGCGGCGGCGGCGTTGGGCGCGGAGGGCCTGGCGGCGGATGTGACGATGCTGGTGGGTAACGGGTACGTGCCCGGTCACGCGGAGTTGGCGCTGGGGTTGCTGCGGGCCGAGCCGGGGGTGCGTCGGCTCTTCGAGTCCCGGTTGGCGGCAGACTGAGGTCATGACGAACCCCTCGACGTTGTACCGCGGCGGCGTGCTGCACTGCCCCGCCGATCCGAGCGCGACCGCGTTGCTGGTGTCCGACGGGCGGATCACCTGGTTGGGGGCGGACGCGGAGGCGCCGCCGGCGGACCGGGTGGTGGATCTTGCCGGTGCGTTGGTGACGCCGGCGTTCGTGGACGCGCACGTGCACGCGAGCGACACCGGGTTGGCGCTGTCGGGGCTGGAGTTGTCCGGGGTGCGTTCGGCGGGGGAGTTGCTGGACGCGGTGGCCGGTTTCGCGGCGGGGTTGCCGGGCGACGCGGTGGTGCTGGGGCACGGCTGGGACGAGTCGACGTGGCCGGTGCGCGAGTTGCCGGACGCGGCGGCGTTGGACCGGGCGGCCGGCGGGCGGCGGGTGTACCTGTCGCAGGCGTCGATCCATTCGGCGCTGGTGTCCTCGGCGTTGCTGGCGGCGGTGCCGCAGGTGGCGGACGCGGCGGGCTACGACGCGTCGGGTTGGCTGCGCCGCGACGCGCATCACGTGGTGCGGGCGGCGGCGCAGGGGTCGGTGAGTCGGGCGCAGCGGGTGGCGGCGCAGCGGGTGGCGTTGGCGCACGCGGCGTCGTTGGGCATCGCCGCGGTGCACGAGTGTGGTGGGCCGGAGATCTCCGACGAGGAGGACTTCACCGGGCTGCTGGGCATCTCCGGCGCCGGGCTGCCCGAGGTGTACGGGTACTGGGGTGAGTTGGGCGGCGCGTCGCGGGCGCGGGAGTTGGGGGCGGTGGGTGCCGGGGGTGACCTGTTCGCCGACGGTGCGCTGGGCTCGCGTACGGCGCACGTGTCGCAGCCGTACGGGGATGGGGATTCGTGCGGGCACGGGTATCTCTCCGTCGAGCAGGTGCGTGATCATCTGTTGGACTGCGCGGCGCACGGGTTGCAGGGCGGTTTCCACGCGATCGGTGACGCGGCGATCGGCACGGTGCTGGAGGGCTTCGCGGCGGCGGCCGGGACGTTGGGCGTGGAGCGGGTGCGCGCGGCCCGGCATCGGGTGGAGCACGCGGAGATCATGAGCAAGCGGTTGATCGCGGGCTTCGTGGAGTACGGGATCGTGGCGAGCATGCAGCCGGCGTTCGACCGGTTGTGGGGTGGCGCGGGTCGGATGTACGAGTCGCGGTTGGGGTTGGACCGGTCGTTGGCGTCGAACCCGATGGGGGCGATGCATTCGGTCGGGGTGGCGTTGGCGTTCGGGTCGGATTCGCCGGTGACGCCGCTGGACCCGTGGGGGTCGGTGCGGGCGGCGGCGGCGCACCACAACCCGGCGCAGCGGATGAGTGTGCGGGCGGCGTTCGCGGCGCACACCCGGGGTGGGTGGCGGGCGGTGCACCTGGACAACGAGGGGGTGCTGGCGTTGGGCGCCCCGGCGACGTTCGCGGTGTGGTCGACGCCGGCGGGGGTGGAGCGGGGTTTGCCGGTGCTGCTGGCCGAGGACCCGGAGTTGCGGGGTCCGGCCGATCCGACGCCGTTGCCGGTGTGCCGGCGCACGGTGCTGCGCGGTGACGTGATCTATGAGGAAGGGTCGTCGTGAGCGGGTTTGTCGAGGTGTCGGCGTGACGGGAAAGCTTGACCTGGATCCGGTGCTGGTGCGCCGGGCGCGGGAGTTGGCGCGCCGGGCCGGGCAGCCGGTGGTGGATCTGGCCCGCAGCCACACCACGGTGTCGGTGGAGCGGGCGGTGCTGCGGTTGGCCGGGGTGGCCGGCGCCGACCCGGACGGCATTCCGTGGGTGAACCGGCTGGTCGACGCGGTGGTGGCGGACGTCGGCCTGGGGCACGGGGTGGCGCTGCCGGTGTTCGACGCCCTGGCGCGGGAGCAGATCACCGATGTGACGCTGTTGGCGCAGAAGGCGGCGGCCGGGTCGGTGCGTTTCGAGCAGCCCAGCGGCAAGGCGGCGACGGCGGCCCGCCGGGCGGCCCGTAGGGCGGTGGGCGCGGGGGTGCGGTTGATCGACCGGCGCCGGGCCGAGCGGGAGCGGCTGGTGAAGCGGTTCGGGGATCCGCGGCAGCGGCCGTGGATCTATCTGATCGTGGCGACGGGCGACATTTACGAGGACATCCCGCAGGCGCAGGCGGCGGCGCGGGCCGGCGCGGACGTGATCGCGGTGATCCGCTCGACGGGGCAGTCGTTGTTGGACTACGTGCCGGAGGGGGCGACCCGGGAGGGTTTCGCCGGCACGTACGCCACGCAGGAGAACTTCCGGTTGATGCGGGCGGCGCTGGACGAGTCGTCGCGGGAGCTGGGTCGCTACGTGCGGCTGACGAACTACGCGTCGGGGCTGTGCATGCCGGAGATGGCGACGCTGGCGGGTCTCGAGCGGTTGGACATGATGCTCAACGACTCGATGTACGGGATCCTGTTCCGCGACATCAACCCGATCCGGACCTTCGTCGACCAGCGGTTCTCCCGGCAGGTGCACGCCCGGGCGGGGATCATCATCAACACCGGCGAGGACAACTACCTCACCACCGCCGACGCGGTGGAGGAGGCGCACACGGTGACGGTGTCGCAGCTGCTCAACGAGTTCTTCGCGCACGAGGCGGGGTTGGCGGACTGGCAGTTGGGGTTGGGGCACGCGTTCGAGATCAACCCGGATCTGCCGGAGTCGTTCCGGTTGGAGTTGGCGCACGCGCTGCTGGCGCGGGAGTTGTTTCCGGACGCGCCGTTGAAGTGGATGCCGCCGACGAAGCACATGACCGGGGACGTGTTCCGGGGCAACCTGCTCGACGGGTTCTTCAACCTGGTGGGTGCGATGACGGGTCAGGGCATCCTGCTGGTGGGGATGATGACCGAGGCGGTGGTGACGCCGTGGCTGTCCGATCGGGACATCGCGTTGCAGAACGTGCGCTACGTGCTGGGCGCGGCGGGTGGGTTGCACGAGGACTTCGTGCCGGCGCCGGGCGGGTTCATCCAGCAGCGGGCGAACCGGGTGTTGGGTGAGGCGCTGGATCTGTTGGAGCGCATCGGTGACCAGTCGTTGCTGACGGCGATCGCCGAGGGCACGTTCGGGATCATGAAGCGGCCCGCGGACCGGGGCAAGGGGTTGGCCGGGGTGGCGCGGCACGAGGGTGACTACTACAACCCGGCGACGGAGATCCTGGAAGGGCCGGGCGAGTGAGCGCTGTGGAGAAGGGCGCCGCCGGCGCCGAGAAGAAGATCGTGCGGCCGTACGGGGACACCACCGGTGACGGCATGGTGCAGGTGTCGTTCACGTTGCCGGTGGCGCACGACAAGCGGGCCGAGGGCGCGGCGATCCAGTTGGCCAACCGGATGGGCCTGGACCCGGCGATGCTGGTGCACGCCAAGCAGATGGGTGACGGTTTCACCTTCTTCGTGGTGTACGGGCGGGTGAACCACCTGGTGGACCTGGCCTCGGTGCAGGTGGTGGAGCGCGACTTCCCGCTGTTGTCGGCGAAGGAGGTCAACGCGCTGGTGAAGCAGCGGCTGCGGCGCAAGCTGTCGGTGGTCGGGGCGTGCATCGGCACCGACGCGCACACCGTCGGCATCGACGCGATCCTGAACGTCAAGGGCATCGCCGGTGAGAAGGGCCTGGAGTACTACCGGGAGTTGAAGGTCACCAACCTGGGCGCGCAGGTCAGCGTGCCGGAGTTGGTGGAGGCGGCGCGGGTGGAGAAGGCCGACGCGGTGCTGGTGTCGCAGGTGGTGACGCAGCGCGACGCGCATCTGCACAACACTCGGGAGATGTCGGCGGCGTTCCGGGAGGCGATGCCGGCCGGTCGGCGTCCGCTGCTGATCGTGGGTGGGCCCCGCTTCGACGAGACGATGGCCGAGGAGTTGGGCGTGGACCAGATCTTCGGTCGGGGCACCACCCCGGGTGAGGTGGCCAGCTATCTGGTGCACGCGTTGGTGGCGAACAGGAAGGCGGCGGCATGAGCGACACGAGGCTCGGGTTGACGGTGACGCATCGGCGGTACGTGCCGTACTCGCACGCCCACTACGCCGGCAACCTGGTCGACGGGGCGTACGCGTTGGGGTTGTTCGGTGACGTGGCGACGGAGGTGTGCATCCGCACGGACGGCGACGAGGGGCTGTTCGCGTCCTATTCGGACGTGCAGTTCCGGGCCGCCATGCGCGCCGGGGACGTGTTGGAGGTGACCGCGACGGTGACCCGGGTGGGCAGCCGCAGCCGCACCCTCGACTTCGAGGCGCGGGTGGTGTGCCGGGGTCGGCCGGAGCGGTCGGAGTCGGCGGCGGACGTGCTGGATCCGCCGATCGTGGCGGTGACCGCGACCGGCACGGTGGTCGTTCCGCCGGCGGCGTGAACGTCGCGGTCTGCGCCGACGTCGGGTCGACGTACACGAAGGTGGCGGTGGTGGACCTGGCCGACGGTGCGCTGGTCGCGGCGGCCGCGGCGCCCACCACGGTCACCACCGATGTGCTGCACGGCCTGGACGCCGCGGTCGCGGCGGCCACCGCGGGCCTGCCGGTTCGCGACGCGCCCTGGTATGTGTGCTCGTCGGCGGGGGGCGGGTTGCGGCTGGCGGTGCTCGGCTACGAGCAGCTGGTGACCGCGCAGGCGGGCCGGCGGGTCGGGTTGTCGGCCGGGGCGAACGTGGTGCACGTGGCCGCGGGTCGGCTGGGCGCGGCGGATCTGGCGGCGCTGCGGGCGGCCCGCCCGGACGTGGTGCTGCTGGTCGGTGGCACCGACGGCGGCGACGCCGACACGTTGACGCACAACGCGACGCGGCTGGCGCGGGCCCGTTGGCGGGTGCCCGTGGTGCTGGCCGGCAACGGTGACGTCCGCGACGAGTTGGCCGGGTTGCTGGCCGGCGCGGGGGTGCCGGTGACGGTGGCCGACAACGTGTTGCCCCGCATCGGGGTCCTGGCGCCCGCGTCGGCGCGCGCGGCGATCCGGGAGGTGTTCCTGCGGCACGTGATCGGCGGCAAGCGGCTGTCGCGGGGCGGGCGGTTCGCCGGGCTGGTGCGGGCGGCCACTCCGGACGCGGTGCTGACCGGGGTGGAGGTGCTCGCCGACCGGGTGGGCGGGGACCTGGCGGTGGTGGACGTCGGTGGCGCGACCACGGACGTGTACTCGGTGCTCACCCCGGACGAGCGGGCCACCGGGCCGGGGCGGGAGGTCGCCGGCACGCTGTGGCGGGCCCGCACGGTGGAGGGGGACCTGGGCATGCGGTGGAGCGCGCCCGGTGTGGTGCGGGCCGCCGCGGAGGAGCGGCTGCTGGGTCCGGGGGAGGAGCCGGAGTTGGCGCGGGCGGCGGCGGTGCGCTCGGCGCAGCCGGGGTTCCTGCCCGCCGACGACGGGCAGCGGGCCGCGGAGCGGCGGATCGCGGCGTTGGCCGCGACGGTGGCGTTGCGTCGGCACGCCCGCGGCGGCGGCACGGGGGAGCGCGGCGGGCGGGACCTGCGCGATGTGCGGCTGCTGGTGGGTTCGGGCGGGGTGTTGCGGCACGCGCCGGCGGGGGACGCGGCGCAGGTGCTCACGGCGGTGTTGACCGATCACGCCGGCGGGTGGGCGCTGCCGCGGGCCGCGCGGGCGGTGGTGGACGCGCGTTATGTGCTGGCCGCCGGTGGGCTGTTGGCCGCCGAGCATCCGGCGGCCGCGGCCGCGGTGCTGTCCCGCAACCTCGGCGACTGACCGCCGCCCGGGGGCTTGCGGGCGGCGGGCGAGCACTGTGGTGGGTCACCCCGGCGGGGCCGGTCGCGGGGCAGTGAACGGGCGGTGAAGGGGTGCCGGCGGCGGGGCGGACGGGACTCGCCGGCGCGACACGCCGATGTGGTGCAGGCGACTCGTCGGGGGTGGGTTGACAGCGGCGGGGGTGCAGCACGTACCGTCTTTGAGTCCTACTACGGGAAGCGGCTGTTGTTCGCTTCGTCCCTTCGTCCGCTGGCCGAGCGACACGGTGCACTTCGTCGCGGCGGCCAGGTCCAGCGGGCGGGGGTCGGCGGGGCGGCGCGAACCGGCCGCGGTTACCGGTGTATGGGCAGGGTGAGGTGCACGGCCAGTAGACAACGGCCCGGCGGGGGCAGCCAGTCCGCGTCTGGTCGGTCCGAAGGTCGGCGTGCCGCATCCTCGCCCCACCGGCCGGGGAGGGCCTGGGAGCATCGGGGCGCGGCGCGAGCCGCGCCCCGATTTTCGTTCCCGGGTGAGAAGGTCAGCGGCTGCGGGGGCGGGCCCGCACGTGCAGGCGTTCGCCCTGCGGGCCGAAGAGGGTGAGCACCTCGGCGGTGTCCGGGCCCGGGTTGTGGATCCGGTGCGGCACGCGGGTGTCGAACTCGGCCACCTCCCCCGGGGCCAGCATCAGGTCGTGCTCGCCGAGCAGCAGCCGTACCCGGCCGGAGAGCACGTAGAGCCACTCGTAGCCCTCGTGGGTCTGCTGCCCGGTGTCGCCGGTGGGGGTGCCGGCCGGCAGGATCTGCTTGAACGCCTGCAGACCGCCCGGGCGGCGGGTCAGCGGCAGGAACGTCACACCGTGGTGCACGATCGGGTTGGCGCGCACCCGCGGGTCGCCGGTGGCCGGCGCGCCGACCAACTCGTCGAGGGGCACCTGGTGGGCGCGGGCGAGGGGCAGCAACAGTTCCAGGGTGGGGCGGCGTCCGCCGGATTCCAGCCGGGACAGGGTGCTGACCGAGATGCCGGTGGCCTCGGCGAGCTGACCCAGGGTGGTGCCGCGCTGTTTGCGCAGCGCCCGCAGCCGCGGGCCGACAGCCGCGAGCACCGCCGCCTCATCGTTTGCCATAACGGCAACAATACTTGTCGCAGCGGCCGGGTCGGTGCAGCGTGGGCGGGGACGACGAACGAGGGGGAATTCAGGTGGAGCAGAGCTACGACGTGGTGGTGGTCGGCGGCGGCGCGGCCGGGCTGTCCGGGGCGCTGACGCTGTCGCGGGCCCGCCGCTCGGTGCTGGTGGTCGACGCCGGTGAGCCGCGCAACGCCCCGGCCGGGCACGTGCACAACTACCTCGGCCGGGAGGGCACCCCGCCCGGTCAGCTGCTGGCCGCCGGGCGCGACGAGGTCACCGGCTACGGCGGGCAGATCGTCACCAGCCGGGTCAGCCACGCCGCCCGCGACGGCGACGGCTTCGTGCTGAGCCTGGACGGCGGGCGCACCGTGCGGGCCCGGCGGCTGCTGGTGGCCACCGGCCTGGCCGACGAGCTGCCCGACGTGCCCGGGGTGGCGCAGCGCTGGGGCCGCGACGTGCTGCACTGCCCGTACTGCCACGGGTGGGAGGTGCGCGAACAGCGGATCGGGGTGCTCGCCACCGGGCCGTTCGGGGTGCACCAGGCGCTGCTGTGGCGGCAGTGGAGCCCCCAGGTGGTGCTGCTGCGCCACGACGCGCCGGAGCCCACCGCCGAGGAGGCCGAGCAGCTCGCCGCGCGGGAGATCACCGTGGTGGACGAGCCGGTGGCGGAACTGGTGGTCACCGGCGACGCCTTGAGCGGGGTGCGGCTGGCCTCGGGTGAGGTGATCGAGCTCGGCGCGGTCGCGGTGACGCCCACGTTCACCGCCCGCGCCGACGTGCTGGCCGCGCTCGGCCTGCAGCCGCAGGAGGTGCAGCTGGGCGGGCACGTCATCGGCCGGCAGATCCCCGCCGACGCCACCGGCGCGACGAGCGTGCCGGGCGTGTGGGTCGCCGGCAACGTCGCCGACGTCCGCGCCCAGGTGATCACCTCCGCCGCGGCCGGCCTGGGCGCCGGCGCGGCGATCAACGCCGACCTGATCGCCGAGGACACCCGGGAGGCGGTGCGCGCCCGCCGCCACCAGATCGCCACCATGTTCACCGAGGAGGCCTGGGAGGAGCGCTACCGGTCGCGTCCGAGCGTGTGGAGCGGCCGGCCCAACGCGCAGCTGGTCACCGAGGCCGCCGAGCTGACCCCGGGCCGGGCGCTGGACGTGGGCAGCGGCGAGGGCGCCGACGCCGTCTGGCTCGCCCAGCGGGGCTGGCAGGTCACCGCTGTGGACATCTCGACCGTCGCGTTGCAGCGGGCCGCCGCGCACGCCGACGCGGCCGGCGCCGAGGTGGCCGCCCGCATCGACTGGACCCACCGTGACCTGCGGGAGAAGCCACCCACCGAGGCCAGCTACGACCTGGTGAGCGCGCACTTCATGCACCTGCCGGGCGACGAGCGGGGCGAGCTGTTCGCCCGGCTGGCCGCCGCGGTGGCGCCGGGTGGCACCCTGCTGATCGTCGGTCACCACCCGCGGGACCTGCGCACCACCGCGCACCGGATGCACCTGCCGGAGATGATGTACACCGGTGAGCAGCTCGCCGCGGCGCTCGACCCGGGCGTCTGGGAGGTACGGGCCGCCGAGGCGCGGCCCCGTGCGGCGAAGGACCCGGACGGGCGGGACATCACCATCCACGACGCGGTGCTGGTGGCCCGCCGCCGCCCGTCCTGACCGCGCGGCGCCGCCCGTCGCCGGGACCCGCCCCGCCTCGGCGGCGGCGGGCGCCCGGCCGGGTGGGCCGGGTAGCCTTCACCCCCGTGATCGTGGTGAAGCGCCCGTGACGACCATCGACCGGGACGAGATGCGCGCCGAGCCGGCCCCGCCGTCCGGCGCGGCGCCGCGCCGCCCGCTGCCGCTGCGGGTCGCGGTGCCGGCGGCGGTGGCGGCCGGGCTGGCGCTGCTGCTGGCGTTCCCCCCGTACGGGGTGTGGCCGCTGGCGCCGGTCGGTGTGGCGCTGCTCGCCGTGGCGGCGCACCGGCGGCGGCTGCGCGCCGGCGCCGGGCTGGGCTTCCTGACCGGGGTGGCGTTCTTCGCGCCGCTGCTGGCCTGGACGAACCTGCACACCGGCTACCTGCCGTGGGTGCTGCTGTCGCTGCTGCAGGCCGGCTACCTGGCGCTGCTCGGCGCCGCCACCGCCTGGGTGTCGCCGCTGGCCGACCGGCTGCCGTGGAGCTGGGCGCCGCTGACCGCGGTGCTCTGGGTGGGGCAGGAGGCGCTGCGCGACCGGACCCCGTTCGGCGGGTTCCCGTGGGGGCGGCTGGCGTTCAGCCAGGGCGACGCGCCGCTGCTGCGCCTCGCCGCGATCGGCGGCGCGCCGCTGGTCACCTTCGCCGTCGCGCTCGCCGGTGGGCTGCTGGTGGCCGCCGGGTGGCGTCGGTGGGACGCCGCAGTGTGGCGTACCCCGCGGTGGCGCCCGGTGGCCGGGCTGGCCCTCGGCGCGGTGCTGGTCTGCGCGGTGGGACTGCTGGTGCCGGTGGGACGCGCCGGCGGCGGCACGGCGGTGACCGTGGCGATCGTGCAGGGCAACGTGCCGCGGCTCGGCCTGGACTTCAACGCCCAGCGGCAGGCGGTGCTGAACAACCACGTCGACGCCACCATCGAGCTGGCCGCGCGGGTCGCCGCCGGCGAGCGGGCCCGACCCGACCTGGTGGTGTGGCCGGAGAACTCCAGCGACATCGACCCGCTGCGCAACCCGACCGCGGGAGCGCGGATCTCCCAGGCCGCCGACGCGATCGGCGCGCCGATCCTGGTCGGCGCGGTGCTGCTCGGCCCGGGCGCCGGGCAGGTCCGCAACGCCGGCATCCTGTGGCGTCCCGGCACCGGCCCCGACCTGGATCAGCTGTACACCAAGCGCCACCCGGTGCCGTTCGCCGAGTACGTGCCGCTGCGTGACCTCGCCCGGATGGTGAGCAAGCAGGTCGACCGGGTGCGGGCGGACTTCGTGCCCGGCAGCACCCCCGGCGTGGTACGCACCGGCCCCGCCGTGCTGGGCGACGTGATCTGCTTCGAGGTGGCCTACGACGAGGTGGTCCGCGACACCGTCACCGGCGGCGCGCAGCTGCTCGTGGTGCAGACCAACAACGCCACCTTCGACGTGGCCGAGGCCCGCCAGCAGTTGGCCATGGTGCGGCTGCGGGCGGTGGAGCACGGCCGGCCGGCGTTGATGGCCTCCACGGTCGGTGTGTCCGGGTTCGTTGCCCCGGACGGGCGGGTAAGCGACGCCACCGGGTTCAACACCCGCGAGGTGGTGCTGCGGCAGGTGCACCTCGCCGACGGGCGCACCCTGGCCACCCGGCTCGGGTACTGGCCCGAGGTGGCGCTGGCCGCGCTGGCCCTGGCCGCCCTGGCCGGTGCGGCGGTGCTGCGCCGCCGGCGCGGGCAGCCCGGATAGGACCAGCCGGTACGCCGGCGGGAGCGGAGGGGGACCGTGAACGTGGCGACCGACACGCGACGGCGTAGCACGGGGGTGCGCGGCGTCGGCCGGGTGCTGGTGGTGATCCCCACCTACAACGAGGCCGACAACGTCAGCGACATCGTGGCCCGGGTACGCCGCGCCGCCCCGGCGGTGGAGATCCTCGTCGCCGACGACAACAGCCCCGACGGCACCGGGGTGATCGCCGACGCGCTCGCCGGCACCGACGAGCACGTGCACGTGCTGCACCGGGAGGGCAAGCAGGGCCTGGGCGCGGCGTACCTGGCCGGGTTCGAGTGGGCGCGCGAGCGCGGCTACGACGCGGTGGTCGAGATGGACGCCGACGGCTCACACGCCCCGGAGGACCTGCCCGCCCTGCTGGACGCCGCCCGGCAGGCCGACGTGGTGATCGGCTCCCGCTGGACCAGCGGCGCGCAGGTGGTGAACTGGCCGCTGCGCCGCCTGGCTTTGTCGCGCTGCGGCAACCTGTACGCGCGCCTCGCGCTGGGCATGCCGGTCTCCGACGCCACCGGCGGCTACCGGGTCTACCGACGCAGCGCGCTGGACGCGATCGATTTGACGTCGGTCTGTTCGCAGGGCTACTCGTTCCAGGTCGAGCTGTCCCGGCTGGCGCACCGGGCCGGGATGCGCATCGTCGAGGTGCCGATCACCTTCGCCGAGAGGGAACGCGGCAGCAGCAAGATGAGCCCGCTGATCGTGGCCGAGGCGCTGTGGCGGATCACCACGTGGGCGGTGCAGGACCGGCGGCAGGCGATCCGGCGCGGCCTGCACGGCACCCCCGACGGTCAGGTCCGGTGGCCCTGAGCCCGGTCGTGTCATGCTTGACGGGGGCGACACCGGCCCGTCGGGCGCCCCGGGATGACCGATGAGGTGAGATGCGCCGAGGACTGAGGTTCGTACCACTGGGTCTGCTGGTCGCGGTGGTGCTGGAGCTGGCGGTGTTCGTGCTGGTCGGCCGGGCCGTCGGGTTCGGCCTCGCGGTGCTGCTGGTGTTCGCGGCGTCGTTGCTGGGGCTGGTGCTGCTGCGCCGGGAGGGGATGCGCGCGTGGCGGGGCTTCCAAGCCGCCGCGCAGGCCGGTCAGCCGCCGGGACGGCAGGTGACCGACGGTCTGGTGGGTCTGCTGGGCGCCCTGTTGCTGGCGGTTCCGGGCCTGGTCAGCGGGGCGGTCGGGCTGCTGCTGCTGGTGCCGCCGGTGCGCCGGCTGGCCCGCGGCGGCGCGCAGCGGGCCGCGGAGCGCCGGGTGTCGTCGATGGTCGCCGGTGACCTGTTCGGGCCCCGCCGAGTGCGGGTACGCCGCGGTGAGCCGCAGAGCGCCCCCCGTCCGGAACCGGAGCAGCCGGTGGTGGTCGACGGCGGCCGGGCGATCGAAGGCGAGATCGTCGAGCGCTGAGCGCGGACACGACGGCGCCCCCGGGAAGCTTCCCGGGGGCGCCGTGTCGTCTCGTACGGGTCAGGCCCGGCCGCGGCGGGTGCGCACTTCCTGCAGCCGCTCGGCGAGGATGTCCTCCAGCTCCGCGATGGAGCGGCGCTCCAGCAGCATGTCCCAGTGAGTACGCGGCGGCTTGGCCTTCTTCTGCTCCGGCTCGTTGCCGTCGACCAGCCGGGCGACGCTGCCGTCGAACTTGCACTCCCAGGTCGTGGGGACCTCGGCGTCGACGGCGAACGGCACCTCGAACTGGTGGCCCTTGGCGCACAGGTACTCGCGGGTCTGACGTGGCGCGAGCTCCGTGTTGCGGTCGGATTCGTAGCTGACCGCGCCCAGGCGGCTTCCGCGCAGCATACGCTCGCCCATGATCGACTTCCCCTCGTTCGTGGTGCTGGTCTTCTGGTGTAACGGTCCGTCCCCGGTGGGCCATTCCCGCCCGAGGGCGTGTGCCGCCCACGGCCGGGCCTGAACAAGGGTAGCCGGCCGTCACGATAGCCCGGCGCGATCACTTCCGCCCGGGTCGGAACGGTGCGGTGTTTCCGATGTCACCGGCGATGTTAACCGCCCGGGCGGCCCGCAGGTTGCGCCCGGGCGGCGACGCGCGTCGGCGGCTGCGCGTCTCCGGTACGGTCTGGTGCTGTGGCGAACCAGCTGAACGTGCCCGGGATCCCGTTTCCACTCGTGCCCGCCGGGCAGTGGCGACTCGACGAGGCGACCGGCGCCGTGACGGTGTCGGCGGCGGCGCGCACCGACATCTTCGTCGACCCGGGCGGCGCCACCGGCGCGGAGAACGCCAGCACGCTGAACGCGGCGACGCTGCTCGGTCTTGCGCCGGAGGGCGACTTCCAACTCAGCGCCCGGGTCAGCGTGGACTTCGCCGCGACCTACGACGCCGGTGTGCTCATGACCTGGGTCGACGAGCGGCACTGGGGCAAGCTCTGCTTCGAGTTCTCTCCCGCCGGGGAGCCGATGATCGTGTCCGTGGTGTGCCGCGGCGCCGCGGACGACGCGAACTCCTTCGTCGTTGCCGGACGATCGGTGTGGCTGCGGATCTCCCGCATCGGCCGGGCCTACGCCTACCACGCCTCCGTCGACGGGACGGTGTGGCAGATGATCCGCTACTTCGCCCTCGACGGCGGCCCGGCGCCCGAGCGGATCGGCTTCGAAGCCCAGGCGCCGACCGGTGACGGCTGCCAGGTGAGCTTCGACGAGATCCGCTTCGCGGCCACCCGCCTCACCGACCTGCGCGACGGCTCCTGACCCCGCCACCCTGAGCGGCAGCCGCCCCGCCGCCCCGCAAACGGATGCGGCGGATCAGGCCGCCGGGGTCGGCGGCAGCGGCAGCGGCAACCCGGGCAGGCCGTCGATGCTGTGCGCCACGTGCTCCTTCTTGGCGAAGTAGGCGCTCAGCGACGCGTCGTCCTCCCGGGCGAACCGCTTGCCGTGCAGGTCACGGTCGGCGTCGTAGCTCAGGTAGGGCACCGCGTAGCCGCAGGTGTCCCGGATCAGCTCGGCGCGCACCACGATGATCGCCCGCAGCCCGTGCTCGCTGGTGTCGATGTCCGGGAAATGGCCCATCAGCCCCGCCCAGCGCGGGTCGTCCCGGAACACCGGTTCACCCCGGCCGTGCACCCGCACGATGTTCGGCGGGCCCTGGAACGCGCACCACATCAGCGTGATCCGGCCGTTCTCCCGCAGGTGCGCGATCGTCTCGGCGTTGCTGCCGGCGAAGTCGAGGTAGGCCACCGTCTGCTCGTCGAGCACCGCCCACGAGCCGCGCAGCCCCTTCGGAGAGAGGTTGATGGTGCCGTCGCCGGCCAGTGGCGCGGTGGCGGTGAAGAAGATGGGCTGCTCCTCGATGAAGCTGCGCAGCCGGCCCTCAATGCGCTCATGTGTCTTTCCCACCGCACCATCATCGTCCGCGCGGCCCGGACACCGGTACCCCCACCGGCCGGGACCGCCTCGTGGGACTGCCGGCGCTCAGCCGGGGTGCGGGTCGAGCCAGCCGGTCAGGTGGGCGTCGCGCCCGGCCACCGCGTCGAGGATCCGCCGCGCCCACCGGCCCGCCATCGGCAGGTAGTCGAACTCGTAGCCGGGCGTCGCGTCGATCAGGTCGGCGAACTTCGCCAGCTCGGCCAAGGCGGCGACCGGCTTGGCGACCTGCCACGCCTCCCGCAGCTCAGCGGGGGCGGCGAGGTGGCGCCACCCGTCGAGGTAGGCGCCGACCTGCCGGCGCGCCAGCGGCTCGGGCACCGCGTGCAGCCATCCGCCCAGGTCCAGCAGCGGGTGCGCGACGCGGGCGAAGCTCCAGTCGAAGAGCAGCGGCCCGTCCGCGCGGTCGGCCACGTTGCCCGGGTGCAGGTCGCCGTGGGCCAGGGTCAGCGGCAGCTCGAACTCGTCCAGCTCGGCGCAGCGGTCCTGCAACCACATCGCCACGCCGGTCAGGGCGGCCCGGTCCGCGCCGGCGCGGGCGGCGTCCCACAGCTCGCCGCGGCGGGTCAGCGTGGGTACCCGGGCGGCCAGGTCGTCCAACGTCGACAGCGGGGCGCCGGCGGCCCGCAACGAGTCGGTGCGCTCGATGCTGGCGGTCTGCATCCTGGCCAGCGTGCGCAGCGCGGCGGAGCCGTCGCGGGCCGGCGGCTGGGCCCCGAAGTCGGCGCTGAGCCACCAGCCGTGCGCGCTCGAGTGGGCCAGCACCTCGGGCACCGCGCGCGGCCACCACCGGGCGAGTTCGGTGACCACCCGCGCCTCGGCGGCCAGGTGCGGCAGGGAGGCCTTGAGGAACACCGCCCCGCCGGTGGTCGGCACCCGCAGCACCGTCGAGGTCGTCCAGTGCCGGATCTGGGCCGCCGGTCCGGTACGGCGTACGCCCCGCTCGGCCAGCGCCGTGTCGCACCAGTCGGTGGCGGCGGCCAACCAGCCCGCCCGGTACCAGGGTGGCGTCTGCTCCGGTGCGGGCCGGCGCCACCAGGCCCGCACCGGGCCGCCGTCGAACGCGGCCACGTCGTGCCAGGCGTACCCGGGTGACGGTTCCCCGTCGAGCGGCTCGGCCACGAACAGGGTGCTGTCCAGCGGTTCGAGCAGCGCCACCCGCAGACCGGTCTCGGCGGCGATCGCGGCGGGCAGTTGGCTGCTCGGCGGCGGCCACGCCTCGGTCAGCCGCAGCCGGGGCAGCGTCACCTCGGCATTCAGGCGGTGGCCGAGCACGCGGCGCCGGTCGGCCGTGCAGATGATCACGTCGATGTCGACCGGACCGGTGGTCGCCACCGCGGGCGTGTCCAGGTCGCTCACGCCGCCGCTCCGCTTCGCTCCGCGGCGGCGCGCGGCCGGGACGGCACCACCGGCCCGGGCCCGACCGGCTCCCGCCGGTGCCGCAACGACTCCACGCCGACCAGGTCATCGGCGATCGCGTCCGGGGCCTCGGTGTCGAACCGGGCGATCGCCCGGATCCGCGCGGCCACCGCCACCAGCACCGCGATGATCAGCCCGCAGAGCAGGAAGACGAACGCGATGCCGCGTCCCTCACCCACCCCGATCAGCCGCCCGACGCTGCCGGCGAGTCGACCGTCGGGCATCAGCATCGGCTCGAAGAGCGCGGTCGCGGCGGGCGCCACCACCGCGAAGCCCAGCGGCAACGTCGACCAGGAGATCATCTGGTTCAGCGCGGCGGCCCGACCGTGGTAGCGCTGGGGGATCTTCACCTGGACGATCGCCCGGTAGATGCCGGTGGTCAGGGTCAACCCGGCGGTGAGGCCGAACGCGCCGACGGCGACCAGCAGCGGGTCGGGTCGGGCGGCGATCACCACGCAGGCCACCGCCATGGCGAGGATGGCCAGCAGCACGCCGTGCATCGGCCGCCGCGACGGCCCGCCCCACAGGGCCACCGCCAGCCCGGCCAACGTCGCACCCAGTCCCGAGACGAAGGAGACCTGGGCTGCGTCGGCCAGCGCGCCGAACGAGAGCACCAGCGGGCTCAGCAGGATCAGCGGGGGCGCCAGGAACACGTTGAGCACCAGGAAGAAGAGCAGCATCGCCCGGAAGTGCCGGTGGCCCCAGGAGAAGCGGAACCCGTTGGCGATTTCCGCGGTCAGGGTTTCCCGCCGGTGCCAGCCCAACCTGGCCGGCCAGCGGATCGACGCGGTGACCAGCACCGCGACCGCGTAGCTGACGATGTCGATGACGAGGATGCCGTCCAGCCCGATGGTGGCGAGCATGCCGGCGGCGAACAGGGGCACGAAGAGCGTGCCCGCGCCGTTGATCATCTCGACGACACCGATGGCGTGCCGCAGGTAGCGCTTCGGTGCCAGCTGCGGGACGGAGGCGACGTAGGCGAGGCGTTGGAACGCGGTGGCCACCGACAGGCCGACCATCAGGCCGTAGATGTGCCAGATCTGCAGGGCGTCGGTCCACAGCAGCACCCCGAGCGCCAACTGGGTGGCCCAGGCGGCCACGTCACCGGCGATCAGCACCCGCTTGCGGTGGGAACGGTCCACGACCGCGCCGGCGAGTGGGGCGATCACCAGGCCGGGCACCAGGGCCAACGTCACGAAGAGCGCCAGTTGCATGACCGAGCCGGTGCTCAGGTAGATCCAGATCGGGATGGCCCACTGGGTGAACGCCGAGCCGATCAGCGAGACCATCTGCCCGGTGGCCACCCCGAGGAACCGGGGCATGCTCGGCTCGGCGGGGCGCCGGCGCGGCGGCGGGTCCCCGCCCGGTGGCCGGTCGCCGCCGGATGCCGCGGCCGGTTCGGGTTGCGCGCCGGCCCGGTGCACGCCGTGCAGCCACCAGTCGCTGTCCGGGCCGCGGGCCGCGCGGGTCAGGGCGGCGGCGTCGTCGTCGGCCAGCGCCACATGGGTACGGGTGACGACCTCGGCCAGCTCGGCGGCCCGGTACCGGTTGAAGTAGTGCCCGCCCTCGTCCAGCACCACCAGGGCGCAGGTGTCGGAGAGGAAGTCCCACTCCCGGAAGCGTTCCTCGTAGTAGTCGGTGGCCGGGTCCTGCTCGCCGATCACCGAGATGACCGGCGCGTCAATCCGATCGATCCGGCTGTCGAGCAGGCCGCTGTAGTAGTCCTCGGCGCTGCGGGTGTCGTGGCGCATGTTGCGGATCACCCGATCGACCTCGTCGAGGCCCAACTCCTCGATGTCGACGCCCCGGCCCACGAGGCGATTGATGAACGTGCGGTTGCTGCGGAAGCGTTCCAGCTCGGCCAGCCGGGACAGCCGCGACAGCACGCCGCGCGGGCGGGCGAACGGGAAGATGCCGCCCACGTACACCGCCTCGACCGGACGCTCGGCGGCCTGGAGGCGGCGGGCCACCTCGACCACGAGGGCGCTGCCGATGCCGCAGTGCCCGTAGAGCACCAGCGGCCCGGGAATGTCGCGCAGGATCTCGGTGACCGCGGCGTCGACCAGGTCGCCGAAGGGCAGCGTGTCCTCGGTGCCGCCGGCCTCCTGGTTGTGTATTGCCGCCGAGTAGAGCCGGTGCCCGGGCGGCATCGCGTCGGCCAGGGCCTGGTAGACCGCCGCGCTGCCGCCGCCGTACGGGACGCAGACCAGCGAGCGGACGTGCCCGGCGTCGGGGAGCGGGCGGGTCAGCTCGTGCAGCAGCCGGGCCGGCTGCTCGTCGGTGGCCGGCTCGTCGAGCAGCCGGGCCAGTTCGCGTACGGTGCGGCAGCGGAACAGGTCCATGAGGGACACCGCGCCGGTGCCGCCGCCGGCGGCCAGGGCGCGCCGGATCCGGGTGACGGCCTGCGCGGCCAGCAGCGAGTGCCCGCCGAGGAGGAAGAAGTCGTCGTCGATGCCGATCCGCTGCACCGGCAGCAGCTCGGTCCACACCTCGGCGATGAGCCGCTCGTTGGCGGTGCCCGGCGCGGCGAACTCCCGCTCGGTCTCCTGCTGGGTCAGGTCCGGATCGGGCAGCGCCCGGTGGTCCAGCTTGCCGTTCGGGGTCAGCGGCAACGCGTCGAGCAGCACGAACGCGGCCGGCACCAGGTAGTCGGCGAGGCTGCGCCCGAGGTGTTCGCGCAGCTGCGCGGGGGTGGGCCGGTGCGTGTCGTCGGCCGGCACCACGTAGGCCGCCAGTCGCCGGTCGCCGGTGCCGTCCGGCTGCACGACGACCGCGCAGGCCCGCAGGTCGGGGTGGCGTTGCAGGGTGGCCTCGATCTCGCCCAGCTCGATGCGGTAGCCGCGGATCTTCACCTGGCGGTCGACCCGGCCGAGGTACTCCAACGTCCCGTCGGCGCACCAGCGCACCCGGTCGCCGGTGCGGTACATCCGGGCGCCGGCCTCGCCGCTGAACGGCTCCGGCAGGAACCTCTCCGCAGTCAGCCCGGCCCGGTTCAGGTAGCCGCGGGCCAGCCCCTCCCCGGCGACGAAAAGTTCACCGGGCACCCCGACCGGCACCGGGTTGAGGTGCCCGTCCAGCACGTACGCGCGCAGGTCGTCCAGCGGCCGCCCGATCGGTGAGGCGGCGCCCCGGCGCACGTCGGCGCGGCGCAGCCGCTGCGCGGTGACGTGCACCGTGGTCTCGGTGATGCCGTACATGTTGACCAGCACCGGGGTGCTGTCGCCGTAGCGGCTGAACCAGTGCCGCAGCTCCCGCACGTAGAGCGCGTCACCGCCGAAGACGATGGTCCGCACCGACAGCTCGGCGAAGGACCGCTCGGTCTCGGTGAGCGTGGCGCGCAGCGCGCGAAACGCCGCCGGGGTCTGGTTGAGCACCGTCACTCGCTGCTCGGCCAGCACGTCCAGCAGCCGCTCCTGGTCGCGGACCGCGTCCGGCGGCACCACGACCAGCCGCCCGCCGGAGGCCAGCGCCCCCCACATCTCCCACACCGAGAAGTCGAACGCGTAGGAGTGCAGCAGGGCCCAGACGTCGTCGGCGCCGAAGTCGAAGTGCGCGTCGGCGGCGGTGAGCAGCCGCACCACCTGCCGGTGCTCCACCAGCACACCCTTGGGTCGGCCGGTGGAGCCGGAGGTGTAGATGACGTAGGCCAGGTCGGCGGGGCCGACAGGGCGGCGCGAGTCGGCCGGCACCGGCGCCGGGTCGTCCCGCGGCGCGTCCAGCCACAGCACCCGGCCGTCGTAGCTGGGCAGCTCGGCGGGGGAGCTCTCGTCGGTGACCAGCACCGGCGCGGCGGTGTCGGCGAGGATGAACTCGAGACGTTCGCGCGGGTAGGCCAGGTTCAGCGGCACGTACGCCCCGCCGGCCTTCAGCACGCCCAGGATCGCCGTCACGGTGCCCGCTCCGGGGCGCAGGTGCAGCGCGACCAGGGTGCCGGGGCCAACCCCGAGGCGGCGCAGCCGCCCGGCGAGGCGTTCGGCGCGGGCGTCCAGTTCGGCGTAGCTCAGCTGCTCGTCGCCGTGCACCAGGGCGATCGCGTCGGGGCGGCGCGCCGCCTGCTCCTCGAAGAGCGAGTGCAGCGTCCGCTGGACCGGGAACCGGGCGACCCGCCGGCCCCAGTCGTCGAGCACCTGCGTGCGCTCGGCGTCGGTGAGCAGGTCCACGCCGCGCAGCGGCGCGTCGGCGTGCGCGACCACGGTGCGCAGCAGCCGTACGAACCGCTCGCCGATCCGGCCGACGGTGGCGGCGTCGAACAGCACGCTGTTGTAGGTGAACTCGCACCACAGCTCGCCGGCGCGGGTCTGCACGACCAGCAGTTCCAGGTCGAAGCGGGTGGCCGCCAGGTCGAGGACCTCCCAGTGCACGGCCGGCCCGGCGCCCGCGGCGCCGTGGTCGCGCATCTGGTAGTTCTGCAGCGCGAAGGTGACCTGGAACAGCGGCGACCGGCTGACGTCGCGGGCCACGTCCAGCTCCGCGACCAGCTGCTCGAACTGCACCTCCTGGTGGGTCAGGCCGTCCAGCACCCGTTGGCGGGTGCGGGTGAGCAGGTCGCCGAACGACTCGTCCGGGTCGAGCTGGGCCCGCAGCGGCAGCATGTTGACGAACATGCCGACCAGGCCCTCCAACTCGGGGCGGCCCCGCCCGGCCACCGGTGAACCGACGGCGAAGTCGCGCTGGTCGGCGTGCCCGGCGAGGAGCACCTGGTAGGCCGCGAGCAGGATCATGTAGAGGGTCGCGTCGTGCCGGCGGGCCAGCGCGGTGACCGCGTCGGTGAGCGCGGCGTCCACCTCGAAGCGGTGCGTGGCGCCGTCGAAGCGCTGCGTCGGCGGGCGCGGCCGGTCCGTCGCCAGCTCCAGCGCGGGCACGTCGGCCAGCTGCCCCGTCCAGTGGGCGAGCCCGCGGTCCGTGCCGGGCCGGTGCCGCTGCCAGTAGGCGTAGTCGCCGTAGCCGACCGGCAGTGGCGGCCAGTCCGGCGCCGTGCCGTCCCGGCGGGCCCGGTAGGCGGTGAGCAGGTCACCGACGAGCACGTCGATGGACCAGCCGTCGCTGACGATGTGGTGGGTCACCAGCGACAGCAGCCGGCGCTGGTCGCCGTAGTCGACGAGCAGGGCCCGCAGCAGGGGGCCGGTCGCGAGGTCGAAGGGGACCGCCGCCTGCTCCCGGGCCAGCTCCAGGACCTCCTGGCGGGCGTCGTCCGGGTCGTCGGCGGTCACCGTCCGCCGCTGCAGCGGCACCGGTCCCGGCTCGGCGACCAGCACGCTCGGCTGGCCGTCGTCGGTGGCCGGGAACCGCATCCGCAGGCTCTCCTGCCGGGCGGCCACGTCGGCGAGCGCGTCGCGCAGCGCGTCGGGGTCGAGGTCACCGTCGAGCCACACCGCCACCGGCACGTGGTAGGCGGTGGCGCCCGGCGCGAACTGGTCCATGAACCAGAGCCGCTCCTGGGCGTACGACAGAGTGCGGGGCGCGTCGGCGGGCGCCCGGTCGAGGGTGCCGGCGGAGGCGCCGGCCGGTTGGCGCAGCAGCCGTTGCAGCAGGGCCTGCTTGGTGGCGGAGAGGGGCATCTCCGGGGCCGCCGACTCCGGGGCTACGGACATGAGGGGTCTACCTTTCCAGCGTGGCGAGGAGCGCGGCGGCCTCGTCCTCGGAGAGCTCGTCGAGCCGGGCGATCAGCAGCCGCTCCACCTCGACGGCCAGTTCGGCGACCGTCGGGTTGGCGAACAGCAGGTGGATCGGCACGTCCAGGTCCAGCAGGACGCCGAGTCGGGTGACGGCACGGCTGGCCAGCAGCGAGTGCCCACCCTGGTCGAAGAAGTTGTCGTGCACGTCGATCCGGTCGACCCCGAGCACCTCCGTCCAGGCCGCCGCGACCAGCTCCTCCGCCCCGGTGCGCGGGGCGGTGAACGACGCCGGCGCGTCCCCGGCGTCGGTCGGCTCGGGCAGCGCCGCGACGTCGAGCTTGCCGCTGGGCATCAGCGGCAGCGCGTCGAGCGCGACGAAGGCGGTCGGCACCAGGTGCGGCGGCAGCACGTCGCGCAGCGCGGCCCGCAGCGCCGCCGCGTCGACGTGGCCGGTGAGGTAGCCGACCAGCCGCTGCCCGCCGTGCCCGTCGGGGCGTACCGCCACCGCGGCCTGCCGGACGCCGGGCTGGGCGCGCAGCGCGGTCTCGATCTCGCCGAGTTCCACCCGGGCGCCGTTGACCTTCACCTGCCGGTCGAGGCGTTCGAGGAACTCCAGCGCTCCGTCGGCGCGCCACCGGCAGCGGTCGCCGGTGCGGTAGAGCCGGGCGCCGGGCGGCCCGAACGGGTCGGGCACGAACGCCGCGGCGGTCTCCGCGGGGCGGCGCAGGTAGCCGCGGCCGACCGGGCCGCCGCCGACGTGCAGGTGGCCGGGCACGCCGACCGGCGCCGGGTCGCCGCGCTCGTCGAGGACGTACAGCTGGGCGCCGGGCATCGGCACGCCGATCGGCACCGGGCCGGGCCGGGCGGCGTCGGGCGACACGGTGTACGCGGAAACGGCGATGGTCGTCTCGGTGGGCCCGTAGAGGTTGTGCAACGGCACCTGGTGGATCGCGGCGAGGCCGGCGGCGACGTCGCCGTCGAGCTGCTCGCCGATGCAGACGACCTGCCGCAGCTCGTCGGCGGCGGCGAGGCCGGGGTGGGCGACCAGGTGCCGCAGCACCGTCGGCACGCAGGAGAGCAGGGTGACCCGTTCGGCCCGGACGGTGTCGAGCACCGCGTCCGGGTCGAGCGCGCCCGCCGGTGGGGCGATCACCAGGGTGGCGCCGGCGACCAGCGCCGGGTAGACCTCCTGGCCGAACAGGTCGAAGCTGGGCGAGGCGAGGACCAGCAGCCGGTCGGCGGAAGTGATGCCGTGCCGCTCGACGAACCAGGTGGCGTGCGCGGCGAGGGAGCGGTGTTCGATCATCGCGCCCTTGGGCCGGCCGGTGGAGCCGGAGGTGTGCAGCACGTAGGCCAGGCCGGCCGGGGGCACCGGGGTCGGCTCGCGGTCGCCGGGGGCCGGGCCGGCGTCGGGGTCGTCCACCCGCAGCACCCGGTACGCCCCGGCGGGCAGCGTGTCGGCCACCGCGGCGGAGGTCAGCACCACCTCGGCGGCGGTGTCGGCCATCAGCTCGGCGAGCCGCCGCGGCGGATATCCCGGGTCCAGTGGCACGTACGCGGCGCCGGCGCGCAGCACCGCGAGCATCGCGACCACCACGTCGGCGCCGCGCGGCAGCGCCACCCCGACGAGACGTTCCGGCCCGGCGCCGGCGGCCCGTAGCCGGGCGGCCAGCCGGGCGGAGCGCTCGTCGAGCTGCCGGTAGGTCAGCGACCGGCCCGCGTCGCGGATCGCGACCGCGTCTGCGGTGGCGGCGGCGTGGGCGCGGATCAGGTCGACCACGGTGCGGTCGGCCGGCGCGGCGGGCGGACCGGCGGCCCAGCCGGTGACGAGCAGCTCCCGCTCGGCCTCGGGCAGCAGCGGCAGCGCCGACAGGGGCCGCTGCGGCTCGGCCAGCCCGGCGCGCAGCAGGGTCAGGTAGCGCTCGACGATCCGCTCGGCGGTGCTGGCGTCGAAGAGGTCGCTGCGGTATTCGAGCCGGCCGGTGGAGTCGCCGACCTCCAGCAGCAGCTCCTCGCGGGCCACCCCGTTGCTGGTGCTCAGCCCCACGTCGCCGAGGTAGTTGAAGCCGAGCTGGTAGAACGGCTGCACCCCGGGCAGCCGGGGCGGGTTGAGCACCTCGACGAGGCGGGGGAGCGGCACATCCTGGTGTTCCCAGGCGGCGAGCATGGTCTCCCGGACCCGGCCGAGCAGCGCGCCGAAGCTCGGGTCGCCGCCGACGTCGATCCGGAGCACCAGGGTGTTCACGAACATGCCGATCATCGGGGTGAGTTCCGGGCGGTTCCGCCCGGCCACCGGCAGCCCGACGAGCAGCACGGTGTCACCGGTGAGCCGGTGCAGCAGCGCGGCGTAGCCGGCGAGCAGCACCATGGCGCTGCTCGCGCCGTGCCCGCCACCGACCTCGGCCACCGCGTCGCGCAGCCCGGCGGGCACCGGGAAGGTGACCTCCGCGCCGGGCCGGGCGGCCGAGGCGGTGCGCGGCCGGTCCGGCAGCAGCCCGTGCACCGGCGGCACGTCGGTGAGCCGTTGCCGCCAGTACGCCAGCTCGGCCGTCGCGGCGGCGCTGTCGGCCTGCTCGCGCTGCCAGACCGCCCAGTCCGCGTACTGGATGTCGAGGGCGGGCAGGCGCGGCGAACGCCGCTGCAGCGTCGCCCGGCACAGCTCCTCGATCTCGGCGATGAGGATGGGCGTCGAGCTGCCGTCGAAGATCGTGTGGTGCGCGGTGAAGAGCAGCGCGGGGCGCTCCGGGCGGTGCACCAGCCGGGCCCGCCACAGCGGCGCGTCGTCCAGCGGGAACGGCGCGGCCAGGTCGGCGGCGGTGAGCTCGGCCAGCCGGGCGGCGCGGGCCGCCTCGGGGAGCCCGCGAAGGTCGCTCTCCTCGACGTGGATCGGCACCTCGGCGCGGACCACCTGGGTGAGCCCGCCCTCGCCGGGTCGCAGCGCGGTGCGCAGCGGCTCGTGCCGGCGGGTCAGCTCGGTGAGCGCGGCGCGCAGCACCTCGGCGTCGGTGCCGGCCGGCAGCAGGACGGGTGCGCGAAGGTTGTACGCCGAAGCGTCGGTCCCGATCTGGCTGGCCAGCCAGATCCATTCCTGGGCGAAAGAGGCAGCGAAGACGTACTCGTTCGGCCTGGCCGGCACGTGCGTCCCCCCGTGAACACGTTGAAGCCGTATCGGTCAAGGCCGATGCTAGGGGAGGTTGCCGGCGGTGCCCTCCCGATAATCGCCACCAGTAAATATCTGAATGGACGGTTGATGAACGGAGGGTGACCAGGCATGGACGCAGCTGGTTGCTCAGCCCACCGGAACGTCGGCCCCGGCGCCCGCAGCGGGGCCGGTACCCAGCCGGGCCAGCGCCGCGGCGAGGTCGCTGACCTGGCCCGCGAGCTGGGCGACCCGCTGCTGGGCGAGGTCCCGGTCGGATTCGGCGGCGCCCAGCCGTACGGTCAGCTCGGCGAGCCGGTTCTCGGTGGTCGCCGCGGCCTGCCGGGCGGCGGCCAGTTCGCCGGCGAGCGCGTCGCGTTGCGCGGCGGCGGTGGCCAGCTCGGCCCGGAGCTGGCCGGCCGCCGCGTGCGCCTCCTGCCGCGCCGCGTCGGCCGCGCGGGCGTCGGCGTCGGCCCGGTCCCGGGCCCGGTCGGCCTGCTCGCGGGCCCGCACGGCGTCGGCCGCGCCGGCGCGGGCCCGGGCGGTGTCGGTACGTGCCTGTTCAATCTGCCGGCGGACGTCCTCGACCTCGCCCTGCCACCGCTCGGCGCGTGCGGCGGCTTCGGCGGCGGCGCGGGTGGCCCGTTCGGCGTCGGCGCGGGCGCTGTCGCGTTCGGCGGCGAGGTCGCCTACCCGGCGTCGCTCGGCGTCGCGCTCGGTGCGCACGGTCCGCAGCTCCTGCCGGGCCGCGTCGCGGTCCCGCTCGGCCTGCACCCGCAGCGCCTCGGCGGCGCTGGCCGTCTGCCGCGCCTCGTCGCGGGCCGCTTCGGCCCGCCGCGCGCGCTCGGCGTCGCGGTCGGCCTGTTCGCGCGCGCGGTCGGCCGCCGTGCGGGCCTCGTCGGCCTCGGCGAGCGCGACGCGGGCCGCTTCCCGGGCCTGCGCCGCGGCCGCCTCGGCGTCCTCGGCGTCGTGGCGGGCCTCGTCGCGCTCGGCCTGGGCGGCGGCCACGGTGGTGGCGGCCGCGGCGCGGGCCTCGGCGAGCTGCCGCTCCACCCCGGCCGGGGAGAGTTCGGCGTGCAGCGCCTCGGACAGCGACGCCACGATCTGGTCGAGCCGGTCCACCGCCTCCCAGGTGCGGGCCACCTGCCCGGGCAGGCCGGGGGCGTTACGGTGGCGCAGCCGGCTGTTGCGGGAGGCGCGCTGGCAGTCGCCGTCGTTGTCCCGGCAGTAGCGGAACGGCCGGCCCGCGCCGACGCGCTGTGGCACCGGCCGTCCACAGTGGGCGCAGGGGCGGGTGTCGGTAGGGGTGGGCTGGGCGTCCATCGAGGCTGAAGTCTAGTGGCGCGCGGGCCGGCCATCTCGCGGCGGCCGCCGGGCGATCAGGGCCGCGCGGGGTCGACGCTCGGGCACCCGGGGACGCGAGGCTCAGTTCCCGGCGCGGGCGGCCCGGTCCAGGGTGTACCTGCGTTGCAGCAGCAGCGCGGCGAGCATCACCACGGCCGGCAGCAGACCGAAGCCGTAGCGCACGGCGGCCAGCGCCGAGTCCGGCTGGACGACCGTCTCGCCGGCCGCGGAGGCGACGAAACCGCCGCCGGCCAGGCACAGGGCGTAGGCGTACGGGCCGAGCGCCGCGCCGGTGGCCTCAGTGGCCGTCCAGACCCCGGTGTAGGTGCCCGCGCCGACGGTGCCGGCGGCGCGGATCACGTCCGGCACCATCGAGAACGGCAGCAGCTGCATGCCGGCGAACGCGACACCGAGCACCGCCACCGCGGCCACCAGCACCGGCAGGCCGGCCGGGCGGCCCAGCGCGAGCACCAGCGAGCCGACCGCGAACGCGCCCTGCGCGGCCAGTAGCGCGCGCTGCTTGCCGACCCGACGGGCCACCGCCAGCCACCCCGGGGTGACCAGCAACGCCGGCGCGACGAACGCCCCGACCAGCACCGTGGTCAGGCCGGGACGGCCCAGCTCGTACTCGGCGTAGTAGGGGACCGCGGCGAGGACCAGGTGGGTGGTGGTGGACATGGCCAGGTAGGCGGCGACCAGCCAGCGGAACTGCCGGTCGCGCAGCGCCACCCGCAGGGCCCGCCATCCGCCTGCGTGCGCCGGCGCCGTCGCCGCCGCGACCCGGCGCAGCCGGCCGATGCCGACGACTCCGACCAGCATGGTGGCCAGCATCCCGACCGCGAGCAGCAGGCCCATCCGTTGGTAGCCGCCCCGGGTCGCGGCGTCGCCGCCGGTGAGCAGGGGGGCGAGCAGCCCGGAGAGCAAAATGCCCAGGGTGAGCACCACCATCCGGAACGCCATCAGCCGGGTGCGTTCGTGGTAGCCGATCCGCAGGTCGGCGGGGGTGGCCAGGTAGGGGACCTGGTAGGCGGCGAAGAGCAGGTTGCCGGCGACGAAGACGACGGCCACCCAGGCGGCTGCGGGGGCGCCGGTGAAATCGCCGGGCACCGCGAAGAGCGCGGCGAAGGCGAGCGGCAGGGCGCAGCCGAGCAGCAACAACCGTCGCCGGTCGCCGCGGTGGGCCTGTTCGACGTCGCAACGGTGCCCGACCCAGGGATGCAGCAGCACGTCGGCGACCTTCGGCACCAGCAGGGCCAGACCGGCCAGCCACGGCGCCACCGCCAGCACGTCGGTGAGGAAGTAGAGCAGCAGCAGGCCGGGGACGGTCACCCAGACACCCATGCCGAGCGAACCGGCGGCGAAACCGACCAGTGGTCCGCGGGGCAGGGTGGTCGCGTCCACGGTGGTCGGCTGCTGGTCGAGCCCGGTCATCGCCGTCTCCCGTCCGGGCACGCCCGCCCGCCAATCCAACAGTTGATGGATTGTAGGGGCAGAATGGCGGCCATGACCATGCCCCGACGCCGCCCGGGCCGACCCCGGCGCGACGAGACGCGACCGACCCGCGAGGTGGTGCTCACGGTGGCCACCGCGCTCTTCGCCGAACGGGGCTTCGACGCCGTCGGGCTGCGGGAGGTCGCGGCGGCCGCCGACGTCGACGTCGCCACGGTCTCGCACCACATGGGTACGAAGGCGCAGCTCTACGACGCCTGCTTCGCGTGGGTCTTCGCCGCGGAACGGGAGGTGCTCGAGGCCGCGGCGGAACGCGCCCGATCGGCGCTGGCCGCCGGCCCGGAGGCGGCGCGCCGGGCGCTGCACAATCTCGTCGACACCTTCGTCGACTTCCTGGAGGAGCGGCCGGAGACCACCGCGCTGTGGCTGCGCCGCTGGCTGGAGCCGCACCGGCACGCCGACCTCGACGAGCGGTACGCCACCCCGCTGTACCAGCTCGTGGCGCAGCTGCTCACCACCGCCGCGTCCGCGGGCGCGCTGGTCGAGTCGACCCCGCACATCACCGTGCGCAGCCTGGTCTGGGCGGTGCACGGTCACGTGGTGGCCATCCAGGCGGCGGGCTCGTCGGCGGCCCGCGAGCGGCGCGAGTTCCGGGCCTTCGTGCACCACTTCCTCGACCGGATGTACGGCCCCGCCGGCCCTTGACGGACGGACCCGGCCCGACAATTATCCATCAGACGTTGGATTAGCCGGGGGGAGACGCGGATGGGCGCGCAGCCGACAACGGCGGTGATCGGCGCCGGGGCGGCCGGACTGGCCACCCTCAAGGCCCTCGCCGACGCCGGCGTGCACGCCGTCTGCTTCGAGGCCACCGACCAGGTCGGCGGCCTCTGGGTGTACGGCTCGCCCGGCTCGCCCGCGTACCGGACCCTGCACCTGAACACCAGCCGGGGGCGCACCCAGTTCGCCGACCACCCGATGCCCGACGACTGGCCGGACTACCCCGACCACACCCGCATCGCCGGCTACCTCACCGGCTACGCGGAGCGCTTCGGGCTGCTCGACGCCGTCCGGCTGCGGCACACCGTCGAGCGGGTCGTCCACCATCCCGACGGCACCTGGACGGTGCACGCCAGCGGACCGGACGGGCCGGTCAGCGTCACCGTCGACGCGGTGGTGGTCGCCAACGGCCACAACCGGGTGCCCAAGCCACCCGACCCCGCCTACCCCGGCACCTGCGCCGCCACCCAGTTGCACAGCCACGACTACCGCGGCCCGGAGCAGCTCGCCGGTCGCCGGGTGCTGGTCGTGGGCGGCGGCAACTCGGCGATGGACATCGCCGTCGACGCCTCGTACGCGGCCACCCGCACCCTGCTCTCCCTGCGCCGAGGGGTCTGGGTGGTGCCGAAGTACCTGCTCGGGCGCCCGTCGGACACCCTCAACGGGGCGCTGGCCCGGCGGCTGCCGTGGCGGCTGCGGCAACGGATCAGCCAGGCGATGCTCACCGCCACCGTCGGCGCTCCCACCCGCTACGGCCTGCCCGCGCCGGTCCACGGCTTCCTCCAGGACCACCCGACGCTCTCCGACGGGCTGCTGTCCCGGCTGACCCACGGCGACATCGAGGCGCGCCCGGGCATCGCCGGCTTCGACGGCCACCGGGTGCAGTTCACCGACGGCCGCAGCGACGAGGTCGACCTGGTCGTCTGGTGCACCGGCTACCGGGTGGACGTCCCGTTCCTCGACCGGGCGCTGCTCGCCGGCGGGGCGGACACCCTGCCGCTGTACCGGCACGTGTTCCACCCCGATGCCCCAGGCCTGACGTTCGTCGGTCTGATGCAGTCGACCGGGGCGGCGTTTCCCCTGGTCGAGGCGCAGGCCCGGCTGGTCGCCGCGCACCTCGCCGGCCGGTACGCCCTGCCCGACCCGCAGGCGCAACGGGCCGCCTGCCGTGCCGAGTTGCGGGCCGCGACCGCCCGCTGGGGGCAGCGCCGGCCGGCGATGCGGGTCGATTTCGACGCGTACCTGGCCGAGCTGGGCCGCGAGCTGACCGCCGGCGCCCGGCGCGCCCGCTCCGGAGCCCGGTCGTGACCCGGCTCGCCGGCCGGCGGGTCCTGATCACCGGGGCGGCCGGCACCTTCGGCCGGCACCTATGCGACGCGTTCAGCGCCGCCGGAGCCCGGGTGGTCGGGCTCGACCTGCACCCCACACCGGACAGCGCCATCCCGGTGCTGCGCTGCGACCTGACCGACCCGGGCGCGGTGTCGCCGGCGGTGCGGGACGCCGTCGACCGGCTCGGCGGGCTGGACCTGCTGATCAACAACGCCGGGGTCGGCGGTCCGGCCCCGGCCGAGCTGCCCCCCGACGAGGTGGTGCGCCACCAGTTGGAGGTGAACCTGCTCGCCTGCTGGCGGACCACCGCCGCGGCGCTGCCCGACCTGATCGCCACACGCGGAAGGGTGATCTTCGTGGCCAGCCGGATGGCGGTGCTGCCGCTGCCGCTCGCCGCCGCCTACGGGGTCAGCAAGCGCGCCCTGGTCGCCTACGCCGACGCGCTGCGCCACGAGGTCGGCACCCACGTCGGGGTGAGCGTCGTCTACCCGAGCATGGTGTCGTCGCCGATCCACGACAGCACCGCCAGGGCCGGGCTGTCGCTGCAGGGAGTGTCCCGGCCGGAGCCGGTGCAGGGCGTGGTCAAGGCCATCCAGCGCGCCGCCACCGCCCGCCGGGCGCCACGGGACGTGCCCACCACCGCCAGGGGCCGACTGGAGTTGACGCTCGCCCGGCACGCCCCCGGGCTGGCCGACCGGCTGGTGCGCCGTACCGTGGCCGCCCGGATCGCCGCCGGCGACCTGGACGCCGCGCCGCTGGCCGCCGGGATGCTCCGCCGCCACCGCGACGCCGCGGGCTGACCGCCAGGCAGCGGCCCAGCGTGCCAGTTCAGGGCGTGGCGACCGCGGCGCGGGACCGGTCGGCGGCGATGCGCACCGCCAGGGCGCCCAGCACGGTGCCCATCACCCAGCGCTGCACCCGCAACCAGAGCGGGCGGCGGGCGAAGAACCCGGCGAGCGTGCCGGCGCTGAGCACGATCAGCGCGTTGACGGTCAGCGCCACGGCGATCTGGGTCAGGCCGAGCAGCAGGCTCTGCGCGGCGACGTGCCCGCGCTGCGGGTCGACGAACTGCGGCAGCAGCGACACGTAGAGGATCGCGATCTTCGGGTTGAGCAGGTTGGTGACCAGGCCCATGGTGAACAGCCGGCGAGGCCGGTCCGGTGGCAGCGGGGCCGGGTTGAAGGGTGACTGCCCGCCTGGGCGCAGCGTCCGCCAGGCCAGCCAGAGCAGGTACGCCGCGCCGGCCAGCTTCACCGCCGTGTACAGCGCCGGCACCAGGACGAAGACGGTGGCCAGCCCGGCGACCGCGGCCGTCAGGTAGACCCCGAAGCCGGCGGCCACCCCGAGCAGCGAGATCAGCCCGGCCCGGCGGCCCTGGGTCACCGAGCGGGACACCAGGTAGACCATGTTCGGGCCGGGTGTGAGCACCAGACCCAGCGCCACCAGCACCATGCCGACCAGCGCACCCGTACCGACCATCGCCAGAACCCCCCGTCGTCGACCGCCGAAACCGACGCTACGCGTCGCGTCGGTCCCGACCGAGAGCCACCGACGGTTCCGTGGCCTGCGGGAAGCGAACGGCAACCGAGCGCGGGAGGGCTGTCCGTAGCCCGCGCCACCGGAGAAGCGGCGCGGGCTACGGAGGGCGCCGACAGCTCGCGGTCAGGCCGCGACGGAGGCCTCGGCGACCTCGTCGGCGCTCGGTCGTAGCTGCGGCGCGCCGAGCGTCACCACCAGGTTCGCGAGGGCGAACGCGGCGGCGACCAGCAGCCCTCGGTGGAAGCCCTCGACCAGGGCCGCCTGCTGCGACGCTCCGTCGGCGACCGCGTCGGTGACCCGGGTGACCGACATGGTGGTCACGACCGCCAGCCCCAGCGCGCCGCCGACCTGGTAGACGGCGTTCACCACGCCCGAGGCGGCACCGGCGTGGTGGTGCACGACGTCGGAGACCGCGGCGATCTGGGCCGGTACGCCGACCCACATGATGCCGAAACCGAACAGCAGCAGCCCGGGCAGCAACTCGTTCGCGTAGCCGCCGTCGGCACCGGCCTGGGAGAGGAACAGCAGCCCGGCGACGCTGAGGGCCGTGCCGACCAGCTGCATCGTCCGGGTGCCGATCCGGGAGACCAGAGCGCTCGCGACGATCGCGCCGACGATCGCGGCGACACCCATCGGCAGGAAGTGCACGCCGGCCTCCAACGCGGAGTCGCCCCGCACCTGCTGCAGGTAGATCGCGGTCAGGAAGAACATCGACAGGAAGGCGGCGCCGTTGAGGGCGAGCGAGCCGCCGGACACGCTCAGCGCCCTCGAGCGGAACAGCTGCAGGGGTACCAGCGGCGCCGGGGAGCGCGCCTCGACCGCTGCGAACGCGACCAGCAGCACGATCCCGCCGATCAGGCTGCCCGACACCTGCAACGAGCCCCATCCGCTGGACTCGGCGCGTACCACGCCGAAGACGAGGAGCAGCAGACCGACGGTGCTCAGCACGGCGCCGACCAGATCGAAGGTGCGGGCGCCGTCACGGTGAGCCTCGATGCGGCGTACGACGGCCGGCACGACGGCGACCAGGGCGATCACGATCGGCACGTTGACGAAGAAGACCCAGCGCCAGCTCAACGAGTCGACGAGGACGCCACCGGCGACCACGCCCAGCGTCCCGCCGAGCCCGGCGAGGCCACCCCAGACACCCATCGCGATGTTGCGTTCCCGCCCGTGGGCGAAGGTGACGGTGAGGATCGTGAGCGCCGCGGGTGAGAGCAGCGCGCCGCCGAGGCCCTGTACGGCCCGGGCGGCGATGAGCAGGCCCGGGTCGGTGGCGAGGCCGGCGGCGAGCGATGTCACGCCGAACAGGGCGAGCCCGGCGATGAAGACCCGTCGTGGGCCGAGCAGGTCGGCGGCCCGCCCGCCGAGCAGCAGGAAGCCGCCGAAGAGCAGCGTGTAGCCGCTGATCACCCATTGCAGGTTGTCGGGGGAGAAGTTCAGGTCGGCCTGGATGTCCGGGAGCGCGACATTCACGATCGTCACGTCGAGCACCACGACGAACTGGGCGAGTGCCAGTACGAGCAGGGTGGCCCAGGGGCTGCGTCGCATTACCTACCTCGGGATGGTTAGCCGGTACACGGAAATGATCTACGCCGTACATCTACAACGTATACCTAGATGTGTACGTAGTACACTGGCCGGGTGGCGAGCATGAGGCAGAACACAAGGGCGCCCCGGGGCCTCGACCCGGAGAAGATCGTGACCAGCGCCCTCGCCGTCGCGGACGCGGAGGGGCTCGACGCGGTCACCATCCGCCGCCTCGCCCAGGAGCACCAGGTCACCCCGATGGCGCTCTACCGGCACTTCACCGACAAGGACGACCTGCTCAACGCGCTCGCCGACCGGCTGCTCGCGGACGTCGTCCTCCCCGAGCCGGACGAGCGCCCCTGGCACGAGCAGATGCGCTCGGTGCTGGCGGCCTTCCTCGACGCCCTGCGCCCGCACCCGAGCGTGGCCCGACTCACCCTGCCCCGGATCCTCACCTCGACCCCGGGTCTCGCCCTGGCGGAGCGCTGCCTCGCGCTGCTGCGCGAGGGCGGATTCGACGTGCCGCAGGCGGCCGAGGTCGGCCGGCAGAGCATCTGCGCGCTGGTGGCGCTGGTCACCGCCGAGCCGCGGGTGGACCCGCAACCCGATCAGGAGAGCCCCGAGGAGGCCATCTCCGCCCGCCGGGCCACCATCTCCGGGCTTCCCGCCCGCCGCTACCCGAACGTCGTCGCCGCCGCCGACACCCTGGCCTACTGCACCGACCCGGCGCACTACTACCGGGTCGGGCTCGATCTCGCGGTCGCGGCGATGCGCGGGATCAGCCCGACGGCCGTCGTCTGAGCGGCCCGGATGCGGGAACGGCCGCGAGGCCGATCGCGTTACCGTGTGTCAGGGAGGTGCCGCCGGATGACGAACATGTGGGAAGCCACGGTGGAGGCGCAGATCCGCTCCGCCCAGGAGCGCGGCGAGTTCGACAACCTGCCCGGCGCGGGCAAGCCGATCCCCGGCCGGAACCAGCCCTACGACGAGTCGTGGTGGATCAAGAGCTTCATGGAGCGGGAGAAGCTGCCCAGCGAGCTGTTGCTCCCGACCCCGCTGCAGCTGCGTCGCAAGATCGAGCGGGTGCCGCACGACGTGCGCGACCTGCCCACCGAGCAGGCCGTGCGGGCCTTCTGCGCCGTGCTGAACGCCGAGGTCATGGCGTGGCTGCGGATGCCGACCGGCCCCAAGGTGGTGGTGCGGCCGGTCAACGTCGACGAGGTGGTCCGCCGCTGGCGCGACGAGCGCCAGGCCGCCGCGGCGCGACCGACGCCCCCGCCGGCCACCGGCTCGGCGAGTACGCCCCGCCGGGCCTGGCTGCCCTGGCGTCGCCGCACCGCGGCCTGAGCCCGCAGCGCGCACTCCGGCCGCCACAACTCGCAGGCGGCAGGTCGAGGCGGGGCAGCAGCAGCGACCCGCCGGCAGGCACACTGGGCAACGTGTCGATCATCCTGCGGGCGCCGGCGACCCGGTCCGCGCCCGAGCTGGTCCTGCGCGCCTGGCGCAACGACGACCGAAACGCGCTGCTGGCCGCCTACCAGGATCCGGTGCTGCGGCGGTGGACCCGGTTACCGGTCACCACCACGGTCGAGGCAGACCGATGGCTGGCCCGGATGCGGCAGGGCTGGCGAGACGGCGACCAGCTCAGCTTCGCCGTTCTCGAACCGGACCCCGGGGTCGGCGAGCGCCTGGTGGCGAACGTGGTGCTCAAGCGGGTCACCCCGGGACGCCCGGACGCCGAGGTCGGCTACTGGACAGCCGCGCCGGCGCGTGGGCGCGGCGTTGCCGGCCGGGCGCTGGACGCGGTCAGCCGCTGGGCGTTCGCCCGCTTCGCCGACAGTGGGCTGCGCCAGCTGGAGCTGCTGCACCAGGTGGACAATCCGGCCTCCTGCCGGGTGGCCGAGAAGACCGGCTTCCGCTTCCAGGAGGTGCTGCCCGCCCAGCCGCCGTTCCCGCGCGACGGGCACCGCCACGTACGCCGGGCCGACGCCGACGGGTGAGCCCGCCTCCCCGCGGCACCGCCGGCTGTTATCGTGGGGAACAGCGAAGATCGGGACCAGGGGGACCAGACATGGTGGGTGACGACGACATCTCCGGGTGATACCGGACATGCTCGGCCGCTGGGCCGGCGCGCGACAGCGCAGCCGCCGTGGCCATTCCGTCGTCTCTTTCCACCCGCTGGGCGGCCCCTGTGGCACGCCCACCACCTCCTGAGGCCTGTCGCATGTCCAACGCATCCATCACCTGCTCGAACCTCTCCTTCTCCTGGCCGGACGACACCCCGGTCTTCGAGGAGCTCTCCTTCACCGTGGGCGAGGGCCGCACCGGCCTGGTCGCCCCGAACGGCGCGGGCAAGAGCACGCTGCTCAAGCTGATCGCCGGCGAGTACCAGCCCACCGGCGGCAGCGTGTCCGTCGAGGGCGTGCTCGGCTACCTCCCGCAGACCCTGCCGCTCTCCGGCGGCCTGACCGTGGCCGAGGTCCTGGGCATCGCCCCGCTGATCGAGGCGTTGCACGCCATCGAGGCCGGTGATGCCAGCGAGAAGCACTTCACCACCATCGGCAACGACTGGGACATCGAGGAACGCACCCGCGCCGAGCTGGACCGGCTCGGCCTGGGCGAGGTCGCCCTCACCCGGCGCCTGCACACGCTCAGCGGTGGGCAGGTGGTCTCGCTCGGCCTCGCCGCCCAGTTGCTGAAGCGCCCCGACGTGCTGCTGCTCGACGAGCCGACCAACAACCTCGACGTCGACGCCCGGCACCGGCTCTACGGCGTACTGGAGGAGTGGCGCGGGTGTCTGCTGCTCGTCAGCCACGACCGCGCGCTGCTGGACCGGATGGAACGCATCGCCGAACTCGACCGCGGTGAGCTGCACCTGCACGGCGGGAACTTCACCGCGTACTCCGAGGCCACCCGTGCCGCGCAGGAGGTCGCCGAGAAGAACGTCCGCAACGCCGAGCAGGAGGTCAAGCGGGAGAAGCGGGAGATGCAGCAGGCCCGCGAGCGGGCCGAGCGCCGGGCCAGCAACGCCTCCCGCAACCTGAAGAACGCCGGCCTGCCGAAGATCTTCGCCGGGACGATGAAGCGGGGCGCGCAGGAATCGGCGGGCAAGGCCCGCGAGACGCACGCCGCCCGGGTGAGCGACGCCCGGGCCCGGCTCGACGACGCGAGCCGCGTCCTGCGCGAGGAGCAGAAGATCGCCATCGAGCTGCCCGAGACGAGCGTCCCGGCCGGCCGTACGGTCTTCACCGGCGAGGGCCTGCGGATCCGCCACGGTGAGCGGGAACTCTTCGGCGGCGACGGCGTCGACCTGACCATCCGGGGACCGGAGCGGATCGCGCTCTCCGGCGCCAACGGCGCCGGCAAGTCCAGCCTGCTCCGGTTGATGAACGGCGACCTGGAGCCGCAGGGCGGCCAGCTGAAGCGGGCCGACGGACGGGTCGCGTACCTGTCGCAGCGCCTGGACCTGCTGGACCTCGACCGCACCGTGGCGGAGAACCTCGCCGCGTTCGCCCCGGCGATGCCCGAGGCGCAGCGGATGAACCTGCTCGCCCGGTTCCTGTTCCGCGGCTCCCGCGCCCACCTGCCCGTCGGCGTGCTCTCCGGCGGCGAACGGCTGCGCGCCACCCTGGCCTGCGTGCTCTTCGCCGAGCCGGCCCCGCAGCTGCTGCTGCTCGACGAGCCGACCAACAACCTCGACCTGGTCAGCGTGGCCCAGCTGGAGAGTGCGCTCGGGGCGTACCGGGGGGCGTTCGTGGTGGTCAGCCACGACGAACGGTTCCTGCACGAGATCAAGGTGGAGCGGTGGCTGCGGCTCGACGGCGGTCGGCTGCGGGAGACCGGCGCGCCGGACGTGGCCTGACCCCCGACCCGCCGTGCCGCGCCCTCGGCCAGGGCGCGGCACGGCGGTGACCCCGGTCTGCGCAGCGCGGGCGAGCGCTCAGCGGGGAGACGCGGCGATCTCGACGCGGTCGCTGTCCTTGTCGGAGAGGAAGGATGCCAGCGCCTGCCCCTGCTCGGCCACCGCCGTGCGGTCGGTTCGCGTGAAGCGGCGCAGCGGCGTGACCGTCACGGTGCCAGCCGTCACCGTCCAGGTCGCGGCGACCCGGCCGTCGAGCAGGACGACGCGCGCGCCGGCGACCGACAGGTTGCGGTGGGCGTCGTCGACGATCCGGCTGCGGTCCTGGTAGCCGAGGAGCGCGTTGTCGAACGCCGGCAGGAACCGCACCGGCGCGGGGGTGTCAGGGTCCGGGCGCGGCGCGTCGGGCAGGTCCAGCAACACCCGGCCCCGTTCGTCGCGGAAGCTGACCAACTCATCGCGGACCGCGGCCACCGCGGCCGGCAGTCCGGCGAGCCCGCACCAGGCGCGCAGGTCGGCCGTGGTGGCGGGACCGAACGCGGCGAGATAGCGCCGCACCAGCGCTTCGCCGACCGGATCGGAGCCTTCCGGGGCTGGCGGGTCGATCTCGCGCCCCAGCCAGGAGGAGAGCATGGCGTTGCGCACTCCCGCCCTCGTACGCCACAGCCCGCGCGGGGGCAGCTGCACCATCGGGACGAGGGCGGCGATCAGCATCTCGCCCAGCGCCCGCGCTCCCGGCCGCGGCCAACGCTCGGCCAGCGCCCGCGCCAGCTCGGTCATCGAGCGGGGCTCGTCGTCGACCATCACCGCCCGCCCTGCCGCGGCCAGCTCGTCGAGGTCCACCCCGGCGAGCTCGTCGCGGTAGGCCCCGAGTACCCGTTGGCGCAGCATGGTGTCATGGCGGGCCCGCCAGGCCAGGGCGTCGCCGGCGGTGAGCAGGTGGACGGTACGGCGCATCAGGTGGGTCCGCACCACGCTGCGCCGGGTCAGCAGGTCCGAGAGCACCGCCGGGTCGAACGCGCGCAGCCGGGACCAGAGCCCGACGAACGGCTCCTGCGGTTCCTGCGCCTGCAGACCGCAGAGGTGCGCGACGGCGTCGAGGACCGGTACGTCGGCGTGATCGAGCAGCAGCTGTCGGGCGAGCGTCGCGCGGTTGAGCGCCCGGGTGTCGAGAACGGTCATCGGCTGATGCCGGAGCAGCTCGTCGGGCGGTCGAGGGTCGACGGGGTGGGTGCGGTCAGGGCGTTCGGCCCCTTCAGGTTGCGGTCGTTGACGGGCACGCGACAACAGTCGCAGCAGAAGCGGCCAGGAAGTGGCCGCTTCTCGGGGCAGGATGAGATCCATGCTGAAGACCTCGGCGCGACTGCTGTCGTTGCTCTCGCTGCTGCAGGCGCGCCGGGACTGGCCGGGGGCGCTGCTGGCCGAGCGGCTGGGGATCAGCCCGCGCACCGTGCGCCGGGACGTCGACCGCCTGCGGGAGCTGGGCTATCCCATCGTGGCCGTCAAGGGACCCGACGGTGGCTACCGGCTCAACGCCGGCAGGGACCTGCCTCCGTTGCTCTTCGACGACGAGCAGGCCGTCGCGCTGGCCATCGCACTCCAGATCGCCACCACCACCGGCGCCGGCATCGAGGAAGCAGCGGTGCGAGCGCTGAACACCGTCCGGCAGGTCATGCCCGCGCGGCTGCGCCACCGCATCGACACTCTCCAGGTGACCGCCGTCGAGCGGTCGACCCGACCGGACCCGAAGGTCGACAGTGGCGTGCTGATGGCAGTCAGCGCCGCCGTGCACGCCCGCGAGGTGCTGCGCTTCGACTACACCCCGGCGTCCCCACCGGCGGTGCCCGGCGACGGCGCGCAGCGCCCGCCGCGGCGGGTGCAGCCCCATCACCTCGTCACCTGGGGCGGGCGCTGGTACCTGGTCGCCTGGGATCTCGACCGCGAGGACTGGCGCACCTTCCGGGCCGACCGGATCACCCCGCGTACCCCCACCGGGCCCCGCTTCACCCCACGCGAGCTGCCCGGGGGTGAGGTGGCCGCCTTCGTGGCCAGCAGGTTCCAGGGCTCCGAAGGCACCGGCGACTGGCCCTGCCGCGGCGAGGTGATCCTCGACCTGCCCGCCGCCGCCGTCTCCCGCTACATCCGCGACGGGGTCGTCGAGGAGCTGGGGCCGAACCGGTGCCGGCTCGTCCTGAGTTCGTGGTCCTGGCCGGGCCTGGCCGCCAGCATCGGCAGGTTCGACGCCGACATCGAGGTCATCGGTCCGGCCGAGCTCAGGGACGCCTTCGGGCAGCTGGCCCGCCGCTACGCCAGCGCCGCGACAGACGTACCCGCTCCGCCGCGACCAACCCCGTGAGACCGGGAGGTCGGATCGGGGGTGGAGACGGCGGGCCTGGACGACCAAAAGGAAAGGCAAGAAGATCTACTCCCTGCCACCTTGAACATATAGCAGACTGGGGGGCTTGCCGCAAGACCCGGGTCGCGTTGCAGAATCGTCGGCCGGACCAGGAGCGGACGAAGACACGGGGGCACGACGTGCGCGTTGGAGATGAAGGCGCCGGGGATCCGATCGGCCAGCGCAAGTCGACGGAGCACGGCTACCACGGAGGTGTCTCGATGAGCGAGCAGTACGTGGTGGGTCTTCACGAGGTTGACCAGACGCAGGTCGCCGTCGTTGGTGGCAAGGGCGCGCACCTGGGGGCGCTGTCCCGGATCGACGGCGTCCGCGTGCCGGCTGGCTTCTGCGTGACGACCGACGCCTTCCGGCGGATCATGGCGCAAGCGCCCTCGATCGACGATCGGCTCGATCAGCTGTCGCGCCTGAGCCCGGACGACCGTGCGGCGATCCGCACGCTCAGCGCGGAGATCCGCCGGACCATCGAAGGGATCGCCGTCCCGGGCAATCTCGCGACGACGATCACCCGCGCTCTCGCCCAGCTCGGCGAGCAGGCCGCCTACGCCGTCCGATCCAGCGCGACGGCAGAGGACCTGCCGACGGCCTCCTTCGCCGGCCAGCAGGACACCTACCTCAACGTCGTGGGCCCGGCGGCGATCCTCCAGCACGTCAGCCGGTGCTGGGCCTCGCTGTTCACCGAGCGGGCCGTGACCTACCGCCAGCGCAACGGCATCGACCACCGCACAGTTCACATGGCCGTGGTCGTGCAGCAGATGGTCTTCCCGCATGCGGCCGGCATCCTGTTCACCGCCGACCCCGTCACGGGCAACCGGAAGGTCGCCTCCGTGGAGGCCAGCTTCGGCCTCGGCGAGGCCCTGGTCTCCGGCCTGGTGAACCCGGACGTCTACAAGGTCCGCGACGGCGAGGTCGTCGCCAAGACCGTCGGCGCCAAGCAGCTCGCCATCCACGCCTCGCCAACGGGCGGGACGCAGGAACAGGCGATCGACCCGCAGCGGCAGGACCAACCGGCGCTGACGGATGCGCAGGTCGTACGGCTCGCGCGGCTCGGCCGGCGGATCGAAGCCCACTTCGGCCGGCCCCAGGACATCGAATGGTGCCTGGTCGACGACAGTTTTTGGATCGTCCAGAGCCGGCCGATCACCACGCTGTTCCCCATACCCGAGTCCGGCGACCGGGAGAACCGCGTCTACCTCTCCGTCGGCCATCAACAGATGATGACCGATCCGATGAAGCCCCTCGGGCTCTCCTTCTGGCAGATGACGACCCCGGCGCCCATGGCCGAGGCCGGCGGCCGCCTGTTCGTCGACGTCACCCAGCGGCTTGCCTCGCCGACGAGCCGCGCCGGCTTCCTGGAGCTCGTGGGAAAAGGTGATCCACTGACCGGGGACGCGCTGCAGACCATCCTCGAGCGCGACGGCTTCATCCGGCCGCTGCCTGACGAGGGTCCGCCCGGGCCACTGGCTGGCGGCGCGCCAGCCCCGATCGAGACCGATCCGGCCATCGTCACCGAGCTGATCGCACGCAGCGAGGCATCCGTCGCCGCCTCGGCAAGCGAGATCCGGACGAAGTCCGGAGAGGCGCTGCTCGACTTCATCCAGGCGGACATGCAGGAGCTGAGGCGGATCCTGTTCGATCCGCGCAGCCATCAGGTTTTCATGTCGGCAATGGAGGCCACCTGGTGGCTCAACGAGCAGCTGGAGGCCTGGCTGGGCGAGAAGAACGTGGCGGACACGCTCACGCAGTCCGTGCCCCACAACGTCACGTCGGAGATGGGGCTGGCGCTGCTGGGCGTCGCTGACGTGATCCGCCCACATCCGGAGGTGGTGGCGTTTCTGCAGCACGTCGAGGACGAGGGTTTCCTGGACGAGCTGCCCAAGCTCCCGGGCGGGCGGGAAGCGCGGGACGCCATCGAGGCCTGGCTCGACAGGTACGGCATGCGCTGCGCTGGCGAGATCGACATCACGCGGCCCCGTTGGCGTGAACGCCCCTCCACGCTCGTGCCCATGATCCTCGGCAACATCAAGAACTTCGAGCCGGGAGCCGGCGAGCGGCGCTTCGAACAGGGCCGGCAGGAGGCCTGGGAGAAGGAGCAGGAGCTGCTGGAACGCTTGCGGGCCCTGCCGGACGGGGAGGGCAAGGCCGAAGAGACGAAGCGGATGATCGACCGGGTCCGGACCTTCATCGGGTACCGGGAGTATCCGAAGTACGGCATGGTCAGCCGCTACTTCGTGTACAAGCAGGCCTTGTGGGAAGAAGCCGACCGCCTCGTGCGGGCCCACGTGCTTCGTGAGCGGGAGGACATCTTCTACCTCACGTTCCAGGAGCTCCACGATGTCGTTCGCACGAACCGGGTGGACGACCAGCTCATCGGCCGGCGCAAGGAGGCGTTCAGGTCGTATCAGGCGCTCACGCCGCCCCGGGTGCTCACGTCGGATGGCGAGGGCATCGCCGGGGCGTACCGACGCGACGACGTGCCGGCCGGCGCGCTGATCGGCCTACCGGTCTCCGCCGGGACCGTCGAAGGGCGGGCCCGCGTCATCCTGGACCTGGCACGGGCCGATCTCGAACCGGGCGACATCCTCGTCACGGCCCACACGGACCCCAGCTGGACGCCCCTCTTTGTCGCCATCGCCGGCCTGGTCACGGAGGTCGGGGGATTGATGACTCACGGCGCGGTGATCGCACGGGAGTACGGACTGCCGGCCGTCGTCGGTGTGGCGGATGCCACCCGGCTGATCGCCGATGGGCAGCGGATCCGCGTGCACGGAACCGACGGGTACGTCGAGATTCTGCCCTGACGGTTCTGGCCCACGGCCGCGGAGCCCTGTCGACCCTCATGGAAGGGTCCCGGTAGCGCCGACCATGTCTCGGTCGAAAACCGATTGAGCCTTCTTTCCGCGGTCCCGTAGGTTGCCCTCCAACCCATCCCGGTGAGGACAGAGGACACAACCGCGTGACCCCGCCTGCTCTTTAGACCTGACACCTTCTTCCGCTCACCTGTAGCCGACGCTCCCGTCGGCTACGCCGGGCTGCCCTTGTGCGCCCGGTCAAACAGCGTTCGAGGCCGCGCCTGATCGGCCTCGTGTCAGGTCTAGAGAGATCAGAGACCATGTCTTCACAACCTCATATCGTGCTGCCCTGGGTCGTTCGTCGGACCAGGCTGCCCCTCCTCTCGTTGCGGTGCGTGGACTGCCGTTCGGAGTCGGCCACCACCGGCGAGGGCAGGTTCCGCGTCAACGCCAACGGCAAGCTGCTGGACGTGTGGCTGCTGGTCCGCTGCGTGTCCTGCGATCGGACGAGCAAGCTCACCGTGCACGAGCGAACGCCGGTCAGGTCCTTCGATCCGGCCGAACTGCACGGCTACGGCGTCAACGATCCGGAACTCGTGGCTGCCAGGTTGTTGGATCCGCTGCTCGCCCGGCGCAACCGCTTCACCCTGGACTGGACGGGGGCCTGGCGGCTGGACACCCCGCCGGCGCGGCTCGGCGAGGCGTGGCCGGTCCAGGTGGAGGTCGTCTTCGAGGATCCGATACCGGTGCGCCCGGAACGGCTCATCGCGCACGGGCTCGGCCTGAGCCGACCCGAGGTACTGCGCCGGATCAAGTGCGACATTCCGCTGCGCCGTACGACGAGCGCCGGCTTCACCTGCCGAGAGGGCCCGTCCGCCTGGTCTTGTATTCGCGTTGATGGCCGGTCCAGTCAGCGGTGGATGAGTGAACCGACGCACCGCCCCTACGACGGGAACCAGGTTGCCTGGTCCCCACACCTGAGGCAGCCTTCGCGGCATGATCGAGACGCGTGTGCTGACCGAGGGCGATTGGAAGGTCTGGCGGGAACTGCGGCTCGCCGCGCTGGCGGAGGCGGCGTACGCCTTCGGTTCCCAACTCGCCGACTGGCAGGGCGACGGCGACCGGGAGGAACGCTGGCGCAGTCGGCTGGCCATCCCCGGCTCCTACAACATAGTCGCGACGCTCGACGGGCAGCCCGTCGGCATGGCCAGCGGGGTGCCGACCGATCAGGACGGCGTTGTCGAGCTGATCTCGATGTACGTGGCGCCGGTGGGACGTGGCCGGAGCGTGGGCGACCACCTCGTGCGGGCGGTCGAGCAGTGGGCTCGGCAGGTGGGCGCGGGGACGCTGCGCCTGGCCGTGGTGGAGGGCAACAAGAACGCCTGGGCGCTCTACCAGCGGAACGGCTTCCGTGACACGGGTGAACCCGGCGACCTCATGCCGGACGGCCTGCGTCGGGAGCACATCATGGCCAAGAGACTCACCTCCGCCGAGAACACGTCCTGAGTCGCCACGAACCCACCGCCTGAGCATCGACCGTCACCAAACGGACGGCACGCTATAGCTCGCGGCAGAGCTTGATCAGCCCTCACTTCTTGGCGTTGTTATTGGTCTGGAAACTACGGACGGGCCGAGGGGCGGTGATCACCTCGAGCACGCCGCGCGGGCCGTCGCGCTATTGCCGTTGCCCCGTGGCGGTACGCGAACTAGGGTCGTCGACGTGACTGCCGGGTCGGCCATTGGCCACAACCGAGTAAGGCACCCGGCCGCCGGGTGACCGTGCGGCGGGCCCGTGGCCCGCCATCCCCGCCGTCGCCTGCCGCCCGGTGTCCCGACCGGGCCCCTGTCGCCCAACGGCTTGCGGCCGCACCGGCCGCGCCTCCCACATCCACGCCGTGCCGCCCCATGCGCTAAGCGCGAGGCGGCGGCGTTTCCTGTCTACCGCCGAGCATCGAAAGCGGAGCATGTCGAACGAGTTCAACCAACAGATCATCGACGAATTTCGCGCCAACGGGGGCCGCGTCGGTGGCCCCTTCGTGGGCGCCCGACTGGTCCTGCTCACCACCACCGGAGCGCGTACCGGCGCGCCGCACACCACCCCGGTCGGATACCTGCCCGACACCGGCGGCCGGATCTTGGTCATCGCCTCGGCGGGCGGTGCGCCACGGCACCCGGACTGGTTCCGCAACATCCTGGCCGATCCGAAGGTCACCGTCGAGGACGGCACCTTCACCTACCAGGCCCGCGCCGTGGTCCTCGGTGGGTCGGAGCGCGACGAGGTCTTCGCCCGAGCGGTCGAGGCCGACCCGGGCTGGGCCGCGTACCAGGAGAAGACGAGCCGGGTGATTCCGGTGGTCGCGCTCGAGCCGGTCACGGTCGGGCCACCGGAGGCGGCGTCCTGGGGCGCGGCCCTGATCCGGATCCACGACGCGTTCCGCCGTGAGCTGGCGATCATCCGCCGCGAGGCCGCGGAGTCGGGCCCGCGGCTGGGCGTGCAGCTGCGGGTGAACTGCCTGGCCATCTGTCAGGGGCTGCACCAGCACCACACCCACGAGGACGACGGGATGTTCGTCGGGCTGGCCGCGCAGCGTCCCGACCTCGGCCCGACCCTGGAGCGGCTACGCGCCGAGCATAACCGGGTCGCCGTCCTGATCGAACGGCTCCAGACGGTGGTCGGTGACGTCACTGTCGACCCGGCCGAGGTCCGCCGGGAGGTCGAGCAGCTCACCGACGAACTCGAACGCCACCTGGCGTACGAGGAGGAGCAGCTGGTTCCGGTCCTCGACGGGCTCGGCTGACCACAGATGTCGCTGCCCAACCCGCGCGGCGGCCATGGCCATGGCCACCAGTTCGCCGCCAGCGTCGGGTCGGACAGCAGGAGTGATAGATGCGCGTCAGCATGGTCATCCCGTGGGCCGCCGGGCGACGGATTTCCGGGTGGCACCGCCGCCGGGGTGGGGAAATCCGCTGTCGGTTGTCGGAGGGGGGGTGGTACAAAGCCGCGGTGAAAGAGACTCTGGAGTTCGCTGACCTGTTGCGGCTGATGGACGAACGATCGACCGCTTTCCGGGCGGCGGTCGCTGCGGCACCCAGCCTCGACGTGCGGGTGCCGACCTGCCCCGAGTGGACGTTGTTCGACCTGGTGCAGCACCTGGGCGAGGGGCGCCGCAAGTGGGCCGCCATCGTGGCCGCGGGGCCCGCCGACGCTCCGCCGGCGATGTCCGCCCCGGTGGCGCCCCGGGAGCGCGAGGCCCTGCTGGCCTGGTTCACCGGGTCGACGGGGGAGCTGCTGGACGCGCTGCGGGAAGCCGGCCCGGATCGTGGTTGCTGGACATGGTGGGGTGATTCGCAGTCGCCGCAGACGACTGGTGCCGTCGCCCGGCACCAGCTCCAGCAGGTCGCCGTGCACACCTACGACGCCCAGGTCGCCGTGGGTGCCCCGCAGCCGCTACCAGAGGAGGTGGCCCTCGACGGTGTCGACGAGTTCGTGACCACCTGCGTCGCGACGACGGCCGCGTGGCCGCACAACCCCGCGGTCGTCGACTACCACGCCACCGAGGGCCGTTCCTGGCGGCTCTGGTTCTCCGCCGACGGCGCCCGGGCCGCCCGCCTCCCCACGCCGGTCGCCTACGAGGGCCCGGAGGCGGCCTATGTCTCCGCCCGGGGCACGGCCAATGAGCTGGTCATGTTCTGCTACGGCCGAATTCCGATGGACTCGCTGCGGCTCGATGGCGACCGTCGCGTCTTCGAGCAGCTGATCGCCTGGGAGCCGGAGGAATAGGACGCGACGACGGACCCACGGCCCTGCGCCGACCTCGGATCCCTGCGAGGTTGCTGCGGCCTTGGCCTCGGGGTGCACGAGGTGGCGTGTCGTCGGTTGTCACACGGACGGGTCCCAGGCGATGAGCTGGTCGAAGATGCGACGGTCGCCGTCCAGCTCCAGCTTCAGAGAATCCGGCGGTATGCGGCCGTAGAAGAACAGGACCAGGTCACTGGCCGTGCCCCGGGCGGAGGCGTCGGCCGTGTCCGTGTACGGGTCCTCGCCGGTAGCGGACGCGCCGAGGCGGGCGGCCCGTGCGCCGTCGCGGGACAGCCGGAGGCGCCAGGAGCGGCCCTCGGTGGCGTGGTAATCGACGATGGCGGGTTCGTGTGGCCAGGCGACATCCGTCGAGCAGAGGGTGAACTGGCAGTCGTCGAAACCGTCGAGGGCGACCTCCTCTGGTAGCGGCTGCGGGGCACCCACGGTGAGCTCGACATCGTAGGTGTGCACCGCGATCTCGGGAACCTGGCGCCGAGCCCATGCACCGGAGGTTTGCGGTGACTGCGAGTCACCCCACCACGTCCAACATCCGCGGTCCGGGCCGGCCTCGCGCAGCGCGCTCGTCAGCTGCCCGACGGACTCGGTCCACCAGGCCAGGAGAGCCTCGGGTTCCCGAGGCGCACCCGTGCCGTCCTCCCAAGCGGACTTTTCCGGGGGAGCGTCTGCGGGCCCTGCGGCGATGATGGCGGCTGATTTGCGGCGGCCCAGGCCGACGTGTTGCACGAGGTCGAATAGCGTCCGCCCGGGATGGGTCGGCACCTGCAGGTCGAGGCTGGGTGCCGCGGCGACCGCGGCGCGGAAGGCGGTCGACCGTTCGTCAATCAGCCGCAGATGATCAGGGAACGTGAGAAGCTTGTGCACCCCGGTCTTCTATCACTGTGCTCCGACGACCGGACAGCGATTTTCGCAACCGACGCGGCGGGCGCCGCGGCACTTATACGTGCCCTTGGATAACGCGGGCGCCCCTTCCTCAGATCGGCGATCCTCAGAAGGCATCCGCACCGCTCACGCTGCGGTGCGCGGGTGGTGGGTTCTCTGTTGCGGGTGTCCATTCGTCGATGTCGTCGGGCCAGGGGTGCGGGGCGGCCGTCGTGGGCAGCCGCAGGGCACGGCGGCTTGGTCGATCGCGGCTTCGGCGGCGGGTTCGGTCATGGGGCGGCGGGCTCGGCTCACGAGACGGCTCCTTGCGACGGTGGTGGCTGTCCTGCTCGCCGGCAGCGCAGCATCTGGTCGTAGTGAGCGACCGAAGGCAGCGGGCGGCTGTCTTTCGGCAGCGCGGCCAAGCGCCGTTCGGTGAGGCTGACGACCCGCCGGTGTTCACTGCTGCCCGCGGCAGCGTCGCCGTCGCCGGAGGGAACGGACTTTCCTCAACCCGGGACACCAGCGGCGCGCCCTGCGTCCACATTATCGGATTACCGGTATTAGTAATCCAATAATGTGGACGGACAGTTCGGACATAACGTCACTACATCATAATGACAGTTATGTGCGGTGTGCCTCGGGATGCGACCGAGACTGCTCCGGCAAGTAGCTGACCGTGCCCTGGCTCAAGGTCTCAGCCGGGGGCACGGTGTCGGCTGAATGCGGCACCTAGGACAGAGCTGCCGCAAGGTCGGTAGCGGCCTCATACGCAGCAGCAGCCCGTGTGGCTTCGTCCGCGCTCAAAGCGACACGGTCAACACGGGCCAGCATCTCGACCGCCGTGGCCGGATCGTTCAGGACGATCGCAACCTCAGCGCGGTAGACGAGCACCTCCACCAACGCGACGGGGTCGTCATCTGCCTCGGGACGGGCCAACGCACTGTCAAGAATCCGAGCCGCCTGCCCGGCGTCCCCTCTGGAGTCGGACTGCACGACGGCGTTCGCCATCGCCTTGCCCAGCCGCCCAGTCGGCGCCGGCGCGGGGGAGGCCAGAGCGTTTTGGAAGACGCGGATCCAGTTGCCGCCAGGATCGATGACGCTGAAGCCGCTCAGCCCGTCGGCGTTCTTCCGCGCCCGGGGCCGGGTCATCCGCGGCGTCCCGGAGACCAGCACCTTGCCGTACGTGGCCCGCATTCCCGCCGCGAAAGCCCGGTACAGCTGCCCCGTGTCCGGGGTCAGCACGATACACGAACCGTAGGACTGCGCCGGATCGAACCCCGCGATCTCGAAGAACTGCAGATGTAGATCTTCACGTTGCAACCCCACGGCAGGGTTGGGCTTGCGCTGTTTGTAAGTGGTGTGGAAGCCGAGCACCTCGTAGAAGGCGACGATGTCGTCAATAGAGGCGCAGGGCAGCAGGGGAACGGTTACCTCGTTGGTCACCCGTACTTCGTAGCCGTCGTGAATGGGCGCGCGCACATGGAAATAACCGATCGTCAGCCACAGACGACTAAACGGCCGATATAGCGGCGGGGCCGCCGTTGATCGTTTGTGACACAGAATCCTGTATTCTCTGTCACAAGGCCGATGATCAGCCTTTGGTCTGGAAACTACGGGCGGGCCTCGGGGCGTCGCAGTGCCGCCGAGGCGATGACGCAAATTCCGTCGCTGGTCTGCACCGCACGGTGGCCGCCTGGCGCAGGTCGCCAAGCCGAGCCATCAGCGGCGTTTCGCCCGTCGTGCTTGGCGTAGCCCGTAACAGGCCCTCCTCCCGCCAACCGTCCAGCCGTTACGGTGCCGCGGTGAGCACAACTGGAAAGATTCGGATTGCCGTCGCGCAAACGGAGGTCACCACGGTTCCGGCTGCAAACGGCGCTGCAATCCGAGCCGCGATGCGCGAGGCCGCTGACCTGGGGGCACGCCTGGTTCACCTCGGCGAGGGCGCCCTGTCCGGCTATGCCGGCGCTGCGAAGCCGTACTACGCCGGATGGCGTATCGATTGGGCGCCGGTCACCGAGGAGCTGCACCGCACGATGGCCTTGGCCGCGGAGCTCGGTGTCTGGGTCGTGGTGGGAGGCAACCACCGGTTGTCCGGCGATCATCGACCGCACAACTCGCTGTGGGTGATCAACGATCGTGGCGAACTGGCCGACCGATATGACAAGCGGTTGCTGTCCTACGCTGAGCTCACCAGTTTCTACACGCCCGGCGACCACGCCTGCGCCTTCGAGGTGGACGGGTTCCGGTTCGGGTGCCTGGTCTGCATCGAGGTCAACTTCCCCGAGCTGTGGATGGAGCAGCGGTCTCTCGGCGTGGACTGCGTGCTCTTCTCCACGTTCTCCGAGGACCCGATCTTCGAGGTCATCGCCCGCGGGCACGCTGCCATGAACGGGTTCTGGGTCAGCATCGCTCTGCCCGCCGAGTGCGCGCCAGCCGGGCCGTCGGCGGTGGTCGGCCCGCACGGCTATTTGCTGCGGCACGCCCGTCCACATGGGCCTGATGTGATCTGCGTTGACCTTGACCGTGGCGACCCCGCGCTCGACATCGCACTGAACAAGGCCCGGCCGTGGCGAGACACCGCACGTGCCGGTGACATCTACGCCGCGGGCCGGGTCAGCGATCCCCGCAGCACCGATCGCACTGGTGTCTGATGGCACCATGCCCGACAAACCCGGGGGAGGCTGGCTTGTCGGTGCTCGGATCTAGTATGCGGAGCATGGCGCGGTATGTCGACGAGGATCTACACGGTGCGGAGTTCCGCGAGTGCGATCTGACCGGGGCACGCCTGATCGGCGTCGTCATGCAGGATGCCGTGATCGACGGGCTCATCACCAACCTCGTGGTGAACGGTGTCGAGGTCACCGAGTACGTCGAGGCAGAGCTCGACCGGCGTCATCCGGTGCGGGTGCTGATCCGCTCCGAGGACCCTGCCGATCTGCGCGAGGCATCGCGTCAGCTGCATGCCGGCTGGGCCGCCACGATCGAGCGAATCCGCCGTACGCCCGGCATCGAGCGCCGCAGCGTGAACGACGAGTGGTCGGCGGTGCAGACGATGCGCCACCTGGTCTTCGTCCACGACTCGTGGTTCCGCCGCTGCTGCCTGGGCTCGACGGAGCTGTTCACGCCGATGGGCATCGGGACGACCGTGGAGCCCTACCGTGCAGCGCACGGGCTTGACCTCTCGCTCGATCCGACCCTCGACGAGATCGTGAGCGTGCGTGACGCACAGGCCGCCGAGCTCGAGGCCTGGCTCGACGAGGTCACCGCTGTGCAGCTCGCAGCGCGAGCGCCGGTGCCCGACGACGATGTCTGGCCGCCGTACGCCCGGGGCCGCTTGGTGCGGCAGTGCCTCGGCACGGTGCTCAACGAGACCTTCGAGCACCACGGCTTCTGCGTCCGCGACCTCGACCTGATCGAGGCACAGGACGCTGAGTAGGGCCGGCTACGGCCTCAGCATCTTGCGGACGCGGGCATCGCTGACCGTCTGCACGGTGCCGAGCTGCTAAGCCCAGAGCTGGACGCGGTACTTCTCGAGCATCCGGCGGGCCTGACCTAGGTGCTGGCCGGGCGGGCGGCCGTCGGGAGCGCGGCGAGCTGGTGGAGGTGCGCCGCCTGGAGGTCGGCGATGCGGTCCATCAGTACGCGATCGGCGGCGATGGTCGTGTCCAGCTCGCGGACGCCATCATGCGATCGTTGCCGCATGCCCCAACTGATCTTGCGCACTGACCGTCTGCTGCTGGTCCCGCTTGCCGACCGGCACCTGGAGTTGGAGATCCAGCTCGACTCCGATCCGGAGGTGCTTCGCTACCTCAGCGGCCGGGCGCGATCCAGGGACGAGGTGGTCGCCTCCCATGCGCAGAGGATGGCCCTCGCGCACAAGGTGGACGGCCTGGGTTATTGGATGGCGTTCGCCTCCGACGACGGCGCGCATGGCTCGGCGCCGCCGGCCCGTGCGGAGGAGGGCGAGTTCGTCGGGCTCATGATGCTCCCGCCGGCGCACGGCCCCGACCAACCTGACGATCCCACCGTCGCGGAACTGGGTTACCGCCTCGCCCGTCGGTACTGGCGGAAAGGCCTAGCCAGCGAGGCGTCCCGCGCCTTGCTGCGGCATGCCTTCGACACTGTCGGGCAGAGCCGGGTGATCGCCCAGACCATGACCGTGAACGCTGGGTCTCGGGGCGTGATGCAGGCCGTCGGCATGCGCTACGTACGCACGTACTTTCCGCTCTGGGATGATCCGCCGCCGGGAGCGGACCTGGGTGAGGTGGAGTATGAGATGACCCGGGCGATGTGGGAGGCGTGTCCTGACCCCGCACGACGGTAGGTGGCCGCACGCGTCACGCCGATAGGGTAATCGCATGGAACAGGACGAATGGCTTCTGCACGCCTCGTCGTTCGGCGCGGCAGCCACCGCGTACGCCGAGCACCGCCCGGACTACGCGCAGGCCGCGGTGCGCTGGGCGCTCGAGCCCGCGCCCGGCTTGCGGGTGCTCGACCTCGGCGCCGGAACCGGCAAGCTGACCACCACGCTCGTCGCGGTGGGCGCCGACGTCACCGCGGTCGAGCCTGATCCGGCGATGCTCACCGAGCTGGGTCGCGCCCTGCCGGACGTCCGGGCGGTGCCGGGTAGCGCCGAGGCGATACCGCTGCCCGACGCGTCCGTCGACGCCGTGCTGGCCGGTAACGCCATGCACTGGTTCGACATGGCCGTGGCGGGACCGGAAATCGCCAGGGTCCTGGCACCCGGCGGCATCCTCGCCGGCCTGTGGAACGTCATGGACGACCGGGTCGACTGGGTCGCCGGGCTGACGAGGGTCAGCCCGAGCGCGGCCATCGGCCCGCGTGACACGCCCACCAGCTGGCGCGTGGAGACGGCTGGCGCGCACCTTGCGAAGACCGGCGCGCCCGCCCGGTTCGGCTCGCCGGAGCAGGCCGAGTTCCCGCACGGGCAGCGGCGCACCGCCGACTCACTCGTGGCGACACTCGCCACCAGGGCAGGGATGCTGGTCATGCCGGAACCGGAACACGTGGCCACGCTCGACCGGATCCGCGCCTTCCTCGCGAGCAGACCGGAGACGGCGGACGGCGAGTTCACCCTCCCGATGCTGACCTGCGTGCTGCGTGTCCGGCGGCTCTGAAGGGCACGGCCCGGGTGCATCGGCGTTGTCGTGGTCGGCGTCCGGTCCGGGGGAGGGCGGTGGCGACATGCGGGTGACGATGACGAGCGTCGCGGCACGGACCGGCCGCACGAACGAGGACTTCACCGGCGCGGTACCGACGGCAGCGGTGCTGATCGACGGCGCCGGCATTCCCGGCGCCGAATCGATCTGCCGGCACGGCGTGGCCTGGTACGCCAGCCGTCTGGGTGGCAGCCTGCTCAGCCTCTTGTCGCTCGTGCCTGACCGTGGCCTGTCCGCGCTGCTCGCCGAGGCCATCGGGCAGGTGACGGACGATCACCGGGGCACGTGCGACGTCGCCAACCCGATCAGCCCGTCGGCGACCGTGGCCATGCTGCGCGTGTCGGACGGCCTCGCCGAGCACCTGGTGCTCGGCGACTCGACCGTCGTGCTCGACCGGGCAGCCGATGCGCCGCTCGTCGTCACCGACCCCCGCGAAGTGATCATCAGTCGGTCGTACGAGGCCGCGCTCGCGGCTGTCGCCGAGGGCAGCGGCGCGTACCACCGGCTTCTGCGAGACCTGCGCGCCCACCGGAACCAGCCGGGTGGGTTCTGGCTGGCCAAGGACGACCCGCGGGCGGCCGACGAGGCGCGCACCGGAAGCTGCCCGGTCGCCGAGCTGACCGGCGGCGTCCTGCTCAGCAATGGCGCGACCCGCATCGTGGACCGGTTCGGGCTCGCCGACTGGCCGGAAGTCATGACCGTCCTGGCGTCGAGCGGACCCGCCGAGATCATCCGGCGGGTCCGGCAGGCCGAAGCTCGCCACACGGTGGCGCCGGACGACGCGACGATCGCTTACTGCACCGACCTCGGCCAGCCCTGAACCCCCGGCAGGGATGGGCTGCTGGCTACGAACGGCTGGCGGTGACCAGCAGCGGCGTGCTGACCCCGTGGCGGGCGCTCAAATCGGCGAGGAAGCCGCCCAGCCAGCCGAGCGCGTCCAGCGACCACTCGGCGAGCATCCCGTGGAAGGTCGCCCGGTGCCGGGACGGGCCGTTCCAGAAGGTGTCGTCGAACGGGGGCCGCACGGTCAGCGGGTCGTGATCGGTGAGGGAGAGCGACTCGCACCCGAACACGTCCTGGTCCAGCCGGCTCAACTGCTCCCGCATCTGCGTCGCCGCCGACGGGATGGACGCAGCCTGGCCGCTGTCCAACGTGACCCGCACCGGCGTCTTCGACCCCGGGTCGCCGCCGGTGAACCAGCCAGCGGTACGCAGCGACGGTATCGGGGCGTACGGCGGGCGCGACGAGAGGTCGAGACCCTGCACGGGCAGCAACATCTGCACCGCCCGCAACCGCAGGGTGCCCAGCCGGGCCACCGCGTCGCCCGCGCAGCGCAGGAACGGCTGCACGGGCAGCGGCCGATCGCCGGGCACCAGCTCGAACCCCACCTGGAACCAGGCGACCAGTGACGACCCGGGAGCCGCGAGCGGGTGAGCCTCCCCGGCGTCGTTCATGCTCCACAGACCGGCCGCCCCGCGCTCGCTCTCCTCGAAACCCCCGGCGGTCTGCCGGACAGTGGCGCCGATGTCGTCGAGCCACCCCATGGCCAGCGATGACGTGTAGAAGAGGAAGTACGGGTCCTGGTCGGCGTCCGGTTGCCGCCACGAGTGTCGCGCCAACTCGCCGTAGAGCGCCGCGAACCCCACGCCGGCCGACCTGCGGGCACCGGGCGCCACCCCGGGCCGGGCCGGGCCGCCGTCTCCGGGCGACCGGTTGACGGTGTACCGCTCCGGCAGGCCACGACGTCGTTGCGCCACGTCATCAGGTTAGTGCTCGGTGGGGCGGCCCGGTGGGCGTCCGAGCCGGGTGCGAGGATCGGCGCGTCCCTCGACCGGAAGGAAGACATGCGCTACCGCACCCTGGGCGCCACCGGCACGGTGGTGTCGACCCTCTGTCTGGGCACGATGACCTTCGGCGCGGAGACCGACGAGGCGGGCAGCTTCGCCCAGCTGGACCGGTTCGTCGAGGCCGCCGGCACCTTCGTCGACACCGCGGACGTCTACTCCGCCGGTGTCTCGGAGGAGATCGTGGGGAGGTGGTTGCGCGCCCGGCCCGGTCTGCGGGACCGGGTGGTGATCGCCACCAAGGGGCGGTTCCCGATGGGCCAGGGCGCGAACGACGCCGGTCTGTCCCGGGTGCACCTGACCCGCGCGCTGGACGCCAGCCTCCGGCGGCTGGGGGTCGAGGCCGTCGACCTCTACCAGGCGCACGCCTGGGATCCGCTGACTCCGCTGCCGGAGACGCTGCGGTTCTTCGACGACGCGGTGAGCGCGGGCAAGATCCGCTACGCGGGGGTCAGCAACTTCACCGGCTGGCAGTTGCAGAAGGCCGCCCTGCTCACCCAGCACCTCAACCTCACCCCGATCGTCACGCTGCAGCCGCAGTACAACCTGCTGGCCCGGGAGGTCGAGTTCGAGCTGGTGCCGGTCTGCGAGAACGAGGGCATCGGCATCCTGCCCTGGTCACCGCTGGGTGGCGGCTGGCTGACCGGCAAGTACCGGCGCGACACCGCGCCCGTCGGGGCGACCCGGCTCGGCGAGAACCCGAAGCGTGGTGTCGAGGCGTACGCGCCGCGCAACGCGCAGGAGCGCACCTGGCGGATCATCGACGCGGTACGCCAGGTCGCCGAGGAGCGTGGCGCGTCCATGTCGGCGGTGGCGCTGGCCTGGCTGGCGGCCCGGCCGGCGGTCACCTCGGTGATCCTCGGGGCGCGGACCACCACGCAGCTCGACGACAACCTGACCGCCGCTGACCTGCTCCTCGACGCGGAGCAGACCCGGCTGCTCGACGAGGCGAGCACTCCCGTCGTGGGCGACTACCCGTACGGCCGGGCGGGCGTGCAGCAGCGGGCCCGCGACCTGCCGACCGGCTGAACCACCCTGGAGACGCGATGACGACGCCCTTCCCCTCGCCGACCGTTCCCGCCGACAACCGCACCGAGGTCTTCCTGCGTTACCTGGACTTCTTCCGGGAGTCGGTGCTGGCCAAGGTGTCGACGCTGCCCGAGCCGGAGCTGCGTCGCAGCAGCCTGCCGTCCGGGTGGACCCCGTTGGAGCTGGTGAAGCACCTGCGCTACGTCGAGCTGCGCTGGATCGAGTGGGGCTTCCGGGGCGCGGCGGTCGCCGAGCCGTGGGGCGACCGCCGCGGGGACCGCTGGCGCGTCACGCCCGAGGAGACCACGGCGGAGCTGGTGGCGGCGCTGCGCGCGCAGGGCTCGCACACCAGCGCGGTGGTGGCGGCGCACGATCTGGCGGAGGTCGGCGCGCCGGGCCCGCGGTGGGACGGCGCCGAGCCCGCGACGCTGGAGCGGGTGCTGTTCCACCTGCTCCAGGAGTACGCGCGCCACCTCGGCCACCTCGATATCGTGACCGAGCTGGCCGGCGGCGCGACCGGAGAGTGAGCCGGCGGGCCGGCGACCCGGTCAGCCCGGTCGGCCACGCAGGACGGGCGGCATCGAGCGGCTCATCACCACGTCACCGACCGCGATCCCGGCCAGCACCAGCACGGCCGCGACGGCGACCAGCACCGGCGGCCAGCCGCCCGCCCAGGGCATCAGCGCCGCCAGCAGCAGCCAGGCGGTCCGGTGCCAGGCCAGCACGCCGGTGATGAGGTACGTGAACAGGGTGCGTCCGATCAGGAACACGGCAGGTCCCCCGAAGAGCAGGACGAGCCAGCGCACCGGAGTGTCCCCGGTCGGCCGGATGATGACCAGGTCGAACCCGGCGGCAGTGCACACGATGCCGACCACCATCACCAGGTGGGTGTACGGCCCGAGCCGGGTCGCCCGGCCGAGGAGCCGGGCGGACGACGTGTGCAGGAAGGCGTTGGCCCCGAAGACGTAGATCTGCCAGAGCAGCAGCATGGTGATGAACGCGATCAGGAAGGCCGCCAGCCGGGCGGCGGCGAAGCCCGACGAGCTGATCTCCAGGGTGGGCACCAGGATGATGTCGCCGAGCGCCAGGATCATGAACTGCTGGTACCGCTCGCCCAGGTGATCGCTCGTCTGCGAGTACTGCCCGACGGGTACCCGACCGAGCCCGGGGGTCGGATAGCGCGCCGCGGCCGAGAGGTAGTCGATGACCACCGCGGTGATCCAGAGCGGCCATTGCAGTCGGTCGGGCAGCAGCGCCCCGGCGATCCAGAAGCCCCCGGAGACCAGGAACCAGAAGAGGAACCGCGCCGCGCGCTGCTCGGCCAGCCGGTGCCGGTGCTGGCGCAGGACGCTGACCAGGATCACCCCCCGCACCAGGTGCGGGATCACGTACGCGACGGCGAAGATCAGCGCGTGTCCGTCGGACGCCAGCGGCAGCGCCGCGGCCGTCGCCACGGAACCCAGCATGGTCACCATCAGGATGGCCTGGAGCGGACGCTGGTCGGGATCGTAGAAGTCGGTGGTGGTCGCGGTGATCGACCAGGTCCACCAGATCGCCATCAGTGTCAGCAGGATCTGCGCGCCGCCGGTCCACGACTCCCGCTCGGCGACCAGCATCGAGACCAGCGCCAGGGCGGCCACGAAAACCACGTCGAAGAGCAGCTCCAGCAACGTGGCGCGGGCCGACCCGTCCGGTCGGCGCACCAGCTCGGTGCTGCCTCCGGTCGTCATGCCCGGCCTCCCGCCGCATCCGGCATCGCCCCGTCGCTTCCTCCTCGCGGGGCGACGCCGGCACCGCGTACCGCATAGGTCGCCGGCGCGGCCGTGGCGCGCCCGGTCACCCGCTCGGCCGCGGCGCCGCGTCTCCGAGGATTATCGGCGGGTGGCGCGCGGCCCGTCCCGGGATCGGCGATTCCCGCCCGACGGCGCGATCGCCTCGACGCCGGGTGGGAGATCGGTGGCTAGCCGGCGTGCCGTACCTCGGTCTCCCAGATCTGCGCCCACGGTCGGCGCAGCCCGGTGCAGACCCAGATCGGGCCACCGTTCTCCTCGTTTTCCACGTCGACCCGCTGGTCGACCTGGCCGGCGAGGTCGACCTCGGTGAACCAGGCGCGCAGCCGCTCGGGGCGGTCCCAGCCGACGGCGATCACCACATCCGCGTCGGCGGGTGGACGGCCGAAGTCGGCCATGCTGTTGTGCCCGGAGTAGGCGGGTGGCAGGCCGCGGGCCGGGCCGTAGCGGGCGAGGGCGCCGGCCTCGCCGTAGTTGCCGGTAAGGATGACCGCCCGTGACCGCTGCTCGGCGGGGAGCGCCCGGTGCACGGCGGCGACGGAGTCGGCGAACGCCGGCCAGCCGATGGTCTCGCCGGCGTCGTAGTTGACCTCGACGACGAAGGCCGGCAGCTGGTCGGCGGGCAGGGTGGGCAGCAGCAGCACCGCGTTCGGGGCGACCAGCGGCAGCACGCCGAGGACCAGCAGCCCGCGGCGCAGCGTGCTCGCGCCGCGGGCGGCCCAGCCGGCGGTGACCACGGCGCCGGCGGCGGTGAGCACCAGCAGCATCGGCGCGTCGTAGTAGCCCTTGCCGCCGGCGATCAGCACGACGCCGATCACCACGAGACAAGCCCAGGCCATCGCCCGGTACGCTCGCCAGGCCGGCCGGCGCAGCAGCGCCACCAGCCCGGCGATCCAGATCGGCACGGCGTACGGGCTGATGATGACGAACTGCAGGGTGAGCGCGTCGAGCCGGCCGCTGTAGGAGCTGTCGCCGTCGGAGATCGAGGCGGCCACGGAGAGCTGCGGGAACCCGTGCGCGGCCTGCCAGATCAGATTCGGGGCGGCGAGCAGCAGGAACAGGCCGGCGGCCGCGAGCACCCGTCGGTCGCGCAGCAGCGGGCGCGGCCCGGCGATCGCCACCCCGGCGAGCAGGCCGACGGCGAGCAGCGCGGGCAGCAGTTTGTTGAGCATGCCGAGGCCGAGCACCAGCCCGATGCCGAGTGCCCACCGGGTGTCGCCGGTGCGCAGCAGCCGCACCGCGCACAGCGCCGCGCCCAGCCAGACGAGCATGTCGACGGTGGTGGTGCTGAGCAGGTGGCCGCTGGCCAGCACCAGGCCGGAGGAGCCGGCGAGGAACGCCGCGAAGCTCTGCGCGCCCCGGCCGGCGCCGAACTCCCGGGCGATCGCCGCGACGAGCAGGACGCACCCACCGGCGATCAGCGCCGACGGGGTGCGCAGCGCCAGGAGACTGCCCGGCGCGACGGTGTCGACGAGCCGGGCCAACGCGGGGACCAGCGGACCCTGGTCGACGTAGCCCCAGTCGAGGTGCCGGCCGGCGAGCAGGAAGTACAGCTCGTCGCGGTGGTAGCCGTAGCGGTTGGCGAGCAGCAGCAGCACGGCGCTCACCGCGCCGGCGACCAGCCAGGGACCGCGGGCGCGCGGGCCCGGACGGGGCGGCGCGCCGCCGGTTGCGGGCTCCGGCTGACGGGGGTGGTCCAGGTCGGCTACGGATTCGGCCACGTCCATATCATGGCCCGCACCCGCCGGTCCGCGGTGCCCCCGTCGGCCCCGTCGAGGGTCACGGATCGGCCACGGGCTGTGGGGACCGCGTCACCGCGTGGCGACGGTCGCCGCGGTCGGTTCCGGCGTCGCCGGCGCCGGCCAGGCCAGCCGGCGTACGCCGGGCACCAGGGCGGTGCCGGCGCAGGCCACCAGGACCAGCACGCCGGCGGCGGCCAGGGGAGCCGGATCGCCCCAGGCCCGCGCGGCGAGCGGTGCGAGGGCGTAGCCGACCGGCGTCGCCCCCAGCGACACCAGCCAGTCGTACGAGGTGACCCGGGCCAGCACCTGGGGCGGGAACTGGCTCTGCACCACGGTCTCCCAGACCGGGTTGAGGTAGCCCAGGGCGGCCAGCGCGATGCCGTACGCGAGGACGACGGCCGGGGCGGGCGCGGCCACGGCGAGCAGGACCAGCGGTGCGGCGTATCCGGCCAGCCCGAGGTTGGCCAGAAGCACCGGCCGGCGGGGCCGGAGCCGACCGGCGAGCATCGAACCGGCGAGCATGCCGACCGCCCCGGCCTGCAGCATCAGCAGCCAGACGCCTTCGCCGCCGAGCCGGTCCACGGCGACGGCCGGGCCGAGGGTGATCAGCACCGCCGCGGCGCCGTTCCACACGCCGTGCGCCAGCAGGCTGCTCCAGAACCAGCTCCGGGCGCGTACCTCGTGCCAGCCGTGCACGAGGTCGGCGGTGAGCGACCGGCGCGCCGGCTGCGGCACGTGCCGCACCCGGATGACCGCGAGCAGGGCGGCGCTGAGCGCGAACGAGCCGGCGTCGAGGACGAAGGCCCAGCCGGGACCGGCGGCCCAGATGAGCGCGCCGGCCAGGGCCGGGCCGGCGAGGCGGCTGGCGTTGGCGGTGGTCCCGAGCAGCGCGTTGGCCTGCTGCCGCTGGGCGGGGTCGACGGTTCCGGCGACCAGCGGGGACGCGGTGGGCAGGGCGAACGCGGCGGCTGCGCCGCCGACCGCCGAGGCCACGGTGATCGACGTCAGCGACGGGTCACCGCCGAGCAGTTCGAGGCCGACCGCGAGTTGCGTGACGCAGCGGGTCAGGTCGGCCAGGATCGCCACCCGGCGGGCGTCGAACCGGTCGGCGAGCACGCCGCCGAGCGGGAGCAGCAGCAGCCGGGGGACCATCGCCGCCCCGAGGACGAGGGCGATGGCGGCGGTCGAGCCGGTGGCGCGCAGCACGGCGAGGACCAGGGCGGCGGGGACCACCGCGTCGCCCACGGCGGAGACGGTACGACCGAGGAAGAGCAGCCGGAAGGTGCGCAGGCGCAGGGGATGGCTCATGGACAGAAGATACTTCGACATCGAAAGTTTCGGCAACGAATAATTCGGTGTCGTAGTACCATGGCCCGGTGACCAGCGCGGACTACACCGATCGGCACGTGCAGCGTTGGCTGCCGGTGCTGCCCGACCTCGACCCGGACGTCGAAGGCGCGGTGACCCGGATGGGCCGCCTGACACGTCACCTGCGCACCGTCAAGGAACGGGCGCTGGCCGACGTGGACCTGCCGGCGCACGAGTACGACACCCTGCACGCACTGGCCGGCCGAGGAGGCCGCGCCGCCCCCAGCGACATCGCCGCCGACCTCGGCATCGCACCGGCTTCGGTCACCGCCCGGGTCGACACGTTGGTGCGGCGGGGATTCGTCGAGCGGATCCCGTCCACGACGGACCGGCGACGGGTCGACGTGGCGCTCACCGAGGCCGGTCGCGCGGCCTGGCGCGCCGCGATGGAGGCCCGGGGCACCGAGGAGCACCGGCTGCTGGGCGCGCTCGACCCGGACGAGCGACGACTCCTGTCCGACCTGCTGCGCCGCGTCCTGCTCGTCGCCGAGCAGCCGCAGGACTGACCGGCGAGCGACCCGCGTTCCGTCCGCGGGCGCCGGTGAAATCGCCTGGCGCCGCGCGCGCCGACGCTGGCAGGGTGACGCCATGAGCACACAAGCGCTGGCCGGTTCGCTCGCCGAGGACGGACGGCGGCGGGTCTTCGCCGCGATCGTGCTCGGCGCGACGGACGTGGCACAGGTCGCGACCCGAGCCGAGTTGCCGGCCCGCGAGGTGGTGACCGCCGTCCGGAGGCTCACCGACGTCGGCCTGGTCACCGGCGCCGACGGCACGCTGGCGGTGGACGCCGGGCGACTGCGCGAGCTGGCCCGCACCCCGCGGCCGGAGCGGCCGGTGCAGCAGCCGGGGGATGCGGTGCTGCGGACGTTCCTGCGCGACGGGGTGCTGGTCGGCCTGCCTGCGCAACGGGGGCGGCGGCGGATCCTGCTGGAGCACATCGCGGTCCGGTCGTTCGAGCCGGCCACGTCGTATCCCGAACGGGCGGTGGACGACGCGTTGCGCCCCTGGTGCGTGGCCGGCGGGTCCGACCACGTCACGCTGCGCCGGTACCTGGTGGACGAGCAGCTGTTGACCCGGGAGCGGGGTGTCTACCGGCGGCCGTGAGCCGCCGGTCCGGGAGGAGACGATCCCGACCAGGACCATCTTGTTAGCCTCCCTGGCATGACCTCCCGTTCGGCCGGCGACAAGACGCCGGACCTGCTTCTCCTGCTCTCCTGGGCGAGCCACGCGCTGATGGTCGAGCAGGCCGCGGCCCTGGCCGAGCTGAACATCTCCCCTCGGGCGCACTGCGTGCTGCGGCAGGCGCGGGGCGGCGAGCTCACCCAGCGGCAGATCGGCGATCTGTGCGGAGTGGACAAGACCACCATGGTGGTGACCCTGGACCAGTTGGAGGCCGCGGGCCTCGCGCAGCGCCGACTCTCGCCGACCGACCGGCGGGCCCGCCTGGTCGCCGTCACCCCGGAGGGGGAGCGGGTCCTGGAGCAGGCCAGGGAGATCGCCCGACGCATCCAGGACGACGTGCTCGCCGTTCTGCCCGACGGCGACCGGGAAGCCCTGCTGCGCGCCCTCGGCACCCTGGTGACGGGCCGCTTCGCCGGCGCTCCGGGGTGCGGGCCGGCGAACCCCGTCCAATAGTTCCGAGGAAGATAGTCCCGCGCAAGACTATCTGTTACGGTCGCAGTTGTTCGTTGCTGCCGACCGAGGAGCCGCCATGAGCGCGACCGCACCGCCCGCGAGCACGTCCACCCCCACCACCACCTCGTCGCTGCGGCGGCGCGCCGCCGGCGTGGCCACCGCCGTGCTGGCCTGCGTCCTGATCTGGGCCGTCGGAGAGCTGGCCGGGGTCGACTTCACCGTCGAGTACCCGGAGCAGCCCGCCCGGGTGATCGGGCCCGGCGCGGTCGTCACCGCCTCCCTGGCCGCGGCCCTGCTCGGTTGGGCGGCGCTCGCCGTCCTGGAACGCCTCACCCGGCGGGCAGCCGTCGTCTGGACCGTGCTGGCTGTCGTGGTGGCGGTGATCTCGCTGGCTCCGGTCTTCGGCACCGAGGCCACCGGCGGCGCGAAGCTCACGCTCGGTGCGATGCACCTCGCGGTGGCCGCCGCGCTGATTCCCCTTCTGCCAACCCGCCGCTGACCTCACCGCCCCCTGGTGCGCATTCGACCAACTGCCGCGCGCGCCGCCGGCCCACGGTGGATGGGCCGGCGGCGCGCCGGCTCGACCCCGCCACCGGCAACCCACCGACCATGGCCGAGCCGGGGCCGACCGCCCACACCGGTCGGTGCCGAAACTCCGTTGACCGGTGGGTGACGATCGGCGGGTGACGACGACAGGTTTCCAGGCGGCCTGGGTGGTGGACCCGGCCCGGCCCGACCAAGCCGACGCCGCGACCATGCTGTGGGAGTACTACGAGGAGATCGTGGCGCGCTACTACCGCCGCCCACTGCGAGTGGGCGAGGTCGAGGCCGCGATGGCCGAGTTTCCCAGCGACGATCTGGTCGCCCCGACCGGGATCTTCCTGGTGGCCCGGCACGAGGGGAGTCTGGCCGGCTGCGCCGGGCTGCGGTTCCGGCCCGGCTGGGCCGAGCTGACCCGGGTCTACGTCCGCCCGCAGCGACGCGGACGCGGCGGCGGCGCGGCCCTGCTCGCCGCGGCCGAGGCGCGGGCCCGGGCCGCCGGCGCCGACCGGATCCGGCTGGACACCCGCAGCGACCTGGTCGAGGCCCGGGCGCTCTACGCCCGGCACGGCTATGTGGAGATCCCAGCGTTCTCCCGGGACGAGTACGCCGAGCACTGGTTCGAGAAGTTGCTCTGAGCGGTTGACGACGACGGCCGGACGCGCTAAATACAGAGATAGAACTTGAGTCTCCCAGACTCAACCCGACACCTTCGGCCAGGAGAACCGAGGAGGCAGAACAATGCTGATGCGTACCGACCCGTTCCGTGAGATCGACCGCCTCGCCGAGCAGTTCTTCGGCACCACCACCCGTCCGGCGGTCATGCATCTGGACGCCTACCGCGACGGCGACCACTTCTACGCGGCGTTCGACCTGCCGGGCGTCGACCCGGAGAGCATCGACTGCACGGTAGAGCGCAACGTGCTCACCGTCCGGGCGGAGCGGCGCCGGCCCACCGGCGACGATGTCGAGCTCGTCGCCGCCGAGCGTCCGATGGGGACCTTCACCCGACAGGTCTTCCTGGGCGACACGCTGGACGCCGACAACCTCGAGGCCGGCTACGAGAACGGTGTGCTGACGCTGCGGATTCCGGTGGCGGAGCGGGCGAAGCCGAGGCGGGTGCCGATCACCCGCAACGGCAACGGCCGCAAGCAGATCAACGCCTGACCGGCGGGCGCGGTCGGGGCGGCCGGACCGGGTCGTCCCGACCGCGCTTCCCGGTCAGCGCGCCAGGGACTCCCGCCGGTCAGCGGGCCAGGAACTCGTCGGTCGCCGTTCGGATGGCGGTGACGAAGGCAGCCACGGCCGGATGGGCGGCGGCGCCCCTGCGGTAGGCGACCCGGGTGCGCCGCCGGGTCGGCAGCGGCAGCAGCCGGACTCCGCCGGGTGGGTCCGCGGCGGCGAGCTGCGGCACCAGCGAGACGCCCTGCCCGGCCGCGACCAGCGCGAGCACGGTGGCGAAGTCGTCGGCCTGGTGGCGCACCCGGGGCGCGAAGCCCGCGCTGCGACAGACGTGCAGCGTGACCGTGTGGCAGAGGGTGCCCGGGCTGGCCATGACCCAGCCCGCGTTTCGCGTCGCCGGTAGCGGGTCGGCATCGTCGCCGACCGGTGTGGCAGCGGGCATGGCGAGGAAGACCGTCTCGTCGAGCAGCGGCACCGCGTCCAGCGTCGGGTCAGCCTCGGCCGGCGCCACGTCGTAGTCCTGCAGCAGCCCGACGTCGAGCCGCCGCTCGCGCAGCGCCGCCGGGACGGCGACCGGGTCCAGTTCGGTGACGGTCAGCTCCAGGCCCGGGTGCTGGCGACCCAGCGCGACCAGGGTCGCCGGCAGCAGCGTGCGGACCGCGGTCGGGAAGGCGCCGATGCGCAGCGGACCGGTCAGCCCGGTGGCGACGGCGGCGAGCGCGGCGGTGGTCTGCTCCAGCGCGGCGAGGACCGCCTCGGCGTGCGTGACGAGCACCCGCCCCGCAGCGGTGAAGGTGACCCGGCGGCCGGTGCGTTCCAGCAGCGGCACCCCGGCCTCCCGCTCCAACGCCGCGAGCTGTTGGGAGACCGCCGACGGGGTGTAGGTGTGCGCCTGCGCGACGGCGGCGATGGTGCCGAGGCGGGACAGGTCGCAGAGCAGGCGCAGCCGGCGCACGTCGAGCATCAGTTCAGCTTACGCATCTGCCAAGGAATGTGAACTGGACCTTACCGGTCCTGGTGTCGGACGCTGAGGTCATGACGCTCTCCGGTGTGTACGTACCGCTGATCACCCCGTTCGACGCCGCCGGCGCGGTCGCCCACGCCGCGCTGGAAGCTCTCGCACACCAGGTGCTGGACGCCGGCGCGGCGGGCCTGGTCGCGCTCGGCACCACCGCCGAGCCGGCCTCGCTGGACCCGGCGGAACAGCGGGCCGTGCTCGACACGCTCACCCGGGTCTGCCGGGAGCGCCAGGCACCCCTGCTGGTCGGCGCGAACACCCCGGCGGCGGTGACGGCCCTGGGCGGGCGCCCCGAGGTGGCCGCCGCGCTCAGCCTGGTGCCGCCCTTCGTCCGCCCCGGCGAAGCCGGGGTGGTGGCGCACTTCGCGGCGCTCGCCGCGGCCAGCCCGGTCCCGCTGGTCGTCTACCACGTGCCGTACCGCACCGGCCAGCAGCTCCGCCCCGACACCCTGCGACGCCTCGCCGAACTGCCCGGCGTGATCGGCGTCAAGCTCGCCGTCGGGGCGCTCGACACCGATGCCGTCGACCTGCTGGCCGAGCCGCCGGCCAACTTCGCGGTGCTCGGCGGCGACGACGTGGTCATCTCGCCGCTGTTGGCGCTCGGCGCGCACGGCGGCGTCCTCGCCTCCGCGCACCTCGCCACCGCCGGTTTTGTGGAGCTGGTCGACGCCTGGCGGGCAGGCGACGCGGGGCGGGCCCGGGCGCTCGGCCACCGGCTCTCCGCGCTGTCGGCCGCGCTCTTCGCCGCGCCCAACCCCACCGTGGTCAAGGCCGTCCTGCACGCCGAGGGCCGGATCCCGACCGCCACGGTACGGCTGCCGCTGCTGGCACCCGACGACGCGACGGTCGAGGCGGCGCTGGCCCGCCTCGCCGGCGTCGGCGCCCCGGTCGGCGCGCGGAGCTGACCGGGGTCAGCCAGGCCCCTCGTCCGCCACCGGGTCGACCGCGACGGGGGCCGGGTAGAGCGCGGCGAGTCGGTGCGCGGTGGCGGTGAACCGCTCACACAGCTCGGCGGGAGCGAGCACCTGCACCTCGGCGCCGAGCTTGAGCAGCTCGATGTGACCGTGCTTGATCGACTCGATCGGCACCGTGGTGAGCAGCCAGCCGTCGGCGTCCGGCTCACCGGCCGCCGCCCGGGCCGCCCGGCTCATCGCCGGCGGGAAGACGTACGCCATCAGCTCCAGCGCCGCCACGCTCATCCGCACCCGGGCCTCGGCTCGGTAGACGCCGCGCTCGTAGCCTTCGGCGTGCTCCTGCCAGCAGCTGACCAGGTCGAACCCGTCCGGCCGGTCGACCGGCTCGTCCAGCACGGTCAGCTCCAGGACCGCTCCGACCCGGTAGGTGCGCACCTGGCCGTCGACCGCGGCCACCAGGTACCAGCGCCCGGCCTTGAGCACCAGACCCAGCGGCGCGAGGGTGCGGGTCACCTCGCGGGGCCCCCGCGACCGGCGGTAACGCACCCGCACCTGCCGATCCGCCCAGACCGCCTCGGCGAGCGCGGCCAGGTGGGGGGTGGGCTCCGGCTCGCGGAACCAGGTCGGCGCGTCCAGGTGGAAGCGCTGCCGGATCCGCCCGCCCCGGTCGGCCAGCTCGGCCGGCAGCGCGGCCCGCAACTTCAGCTCGGCGGTGCTCAGCAGCGAACCGAGCCCCAGCTCACCGGCCGGGCCCGGGACGCCGGCCAGGAAGATCGCCTCGGCCTCTCCGGCGGTCAACCCGGTCAGCCGGGTGCGGTAGCCGTCGACGAGCCGGTAGCCGCCGGTCGGGCCGCGCTCGGCGTAGACCGGCACGCCGGCCTCGCCGAGCGCCTCGACGTCGCGGTAGACCGTGCGGACCGACACCTCCAGCTGCGCCGCGAGCTCCTGGGCGGTCATCCGGCCGCGGTTCTGCAGGAGCAGCAGTAGGGAAACCAGCCGACTGGCGCGCACCGACCGACGGTAACCGGCCGGCCCGACCTGATCGTCGTCGGGCGCGCCTCACCCCGTTCCGCACCCGGAGCTGAGAACCTTTTTCACATGGTTTTCCCCGACGCCCCGGTGCTGGCCCGCCCGTCGACCGGCCCCGCGCTGCCCGACGCCCCGGTGGACTTCACCGAGGCGTGGCTGCGCAACCGGCGGCTGTCGGCGCACACCCGTGACGCGTACCGGCGGGACATCGCCGGGTGGCTCGCCTGGTGCGCCGGTCAGGAGCTGGACCCGCTGCGGGTCAGTTTCCTGCACGTCAACGAGTACGCCCGCGCCCTGGAGTCCACCGTCGGCGCGCGCACCGGACGGCCGCTCACCCCGGCCACCGTGGCCCGCAAGCTCTCCGCGCTGTCCAGCTGGTACGACTTCCTGGTCAAGCTGCGGGCGGTCGACGCCAACCCGGTCGCCGGCGCGGACCGGCCCCGCGTCGACCGGGACCACTCGGCCACCGTCGGGCTCACCCCCGACCAGGTCGACGCGCTGCTGGCCGCCGCGGAGGCGGAGAACGGGTCCACCGCGGCCCGCAACCGGGCCGCCATCGCGCTCCTGGCCGACCTCGGCCTCCGGGTCGGGGAGCTGGTCTCCCTCGACGTGAGCGACCTCGGCGCCGAGCGGGGACACCGCAGCGTGCGCTTCGTCGGCAAGGGCGGCAAGCCGCGCCGCCGGGCGCTCACCCCCGGCACCGCCTACGCGGTGGACGCCTACCTCGCGCAGCGCGCCGCCGCCCAGGGCGTGCCGGTGCCCGATCTGACCGGCGCGCTGCTGGTCACCACGACCGGCGCCCGGCTGGACCGGCACTCGGTGTTCCGCCTGGTGCGCCGGCTGGCCCGGACGGCCGGCATCCCGGCCTGGGAGAAGCTCTCCCCACACTCGCTGCGGCACGCGTTCGCCACCACGGCCCGCGCCGAAGGGGTGCCGCTGGAGGACGTGCAGGACGCGATGGGGCACGCCGACCCGCGCACCACCCGCCGCTACGACCGGGACCGGCACAACCTCGACCGGGACCCGGCGTACGTCATCTGGGCGGCCCGCTCCCGCCGGCGCGGCTGAGCGTCGTCACACCACGGCCGTACGGTCGGCGCCGGGCCGGCCGCAGCCCCGTACGGCCGGCCCGGGCCGCGCTCAGCCCTGCGGTCGGGGGCAGATGCAGAACGGCTGGCCGAGCGGGTCGGTGAGCACCACCCACCGCTCGCCGCCGGGCTGGAACTCCGGCTTCGCCGCGCCCGCGGCGACGAACTCCTTCTCGGCCCGGGCGAGGTCGTCGACGTAGAGGTCGAGGTGGTAGCGCTTCCCGCCGGCCGGGTCCGGCCAGGACGGTGGCTGCCAGCCGTCGACCAGGCCGAAGCCGATCGACACCCCACCGCCGGTGAGCATCGCGTACTCGGGCTGGCTGTGGGTGACCTCCCAGCCGAGCACCCGCTGGTAGAAGGCGGCGTGCGCGGCCGGGTCGGAGCTGTCCAGGTTGACCATGGCGAGGTCGGCGTTGACTGTCATGCCGGCAGTCTGGCCCCGGTACCTGCCACCCACTGTCAGGTACGCCCGGCGGCCGGCGTCGGCCACACGGTGAGCCGTCCGGCGCTGTCCCGGCAGGCCAGCGCGGCGGCGACGGCACGGCAGTCCCGGGTGCCGCCGGGCAGCACCCCGGTCACCCGAGGTGCGACCCGGCCCGCGACGGCGACCAGGTCGCGCTGGCCGTCCCGCTCCCCGCGCAGCAGCAGCTGCGGCCCGCCGCCGCGCGCGCCCGGGACGGCGCGCCAGGCCGCCCCGCCCGGCCACGTCCACACCCGTTCCCCGGTCAGCGGGTCGAGCGCCCACCGGTCCCGCCGGTCCGCGCCGCAGAGCAGACCCTGGCAGCCCCGGATCGTCACCTCACCGCCGGGGGCCGGCACCCGCCAGCGCACCGACAGCGCGGGCAGGTCGTATCCGAGCAGCTCGTCGCCGCCCGGGACCGGGTGGCGCAGCACCAGGTGCTCCCCGATCACCTGCGGGTTGTCCGGCGCGTAGTCCGCCGCGGGTAGTCGTCCCACGCCGCGCACCGTGCCGTCCCGGACGTCGTACAACCGGGCAAGGCCGTCGTCGCGCAGCACCAGCACCCGCCCGGGCGGGCCGGGCAACGCGATCAGCACGGCGGTGGACGGCACCGACACCGACCAGCGGGTCGCCCCGGTGGCCAGGTCGACACCGTGCACGACGCCCTCGATCCGGCGCCCCGGGTCGGCGACGCTGCGCACCTCGGTCACCGCGACCGCGCCGTCGCCGGCGGCGTAGACCCGGTCGGGGCGGCGCCAGCGCGGCTCGCCGGTGCGCGCGGAACGGGCGGTGGTGGCCACCACCTGCCGCACCGGATCCCGCTCGGTGACCAGCAGCAGGTCGCCGCTGGCCTCGGCGGACCAGCCGGCAGCCGGCGGAACGTCCACCCGCCAGCGCGCCGTGCGCCGCGGCGCCATCGGGTCGTACGCGGCCAGCGTCGGCGGGTCGACGCCGGGATCGGCGACCATCAGCAGCGGACCCGCCCCGACCAGCACGGCCCGCTCCGGCAGCACCGGCCCGGTCAGCGCCGGCAACCGGGCCGGCGGGGCGGCCGCGGCCAGCAGCGCGCACATCAGCAGCAGCGCCACCGCCCGCCCCCAGCGGGGCGTCGGCGGCCTGGGCTCGTCCAGCTCCGGGGCGCCCCGGTCGGCCCCCAACTCGATCAACGTCTGCACCGGCCCCGCCCGCCTCGGCTCTTCGCCGGATGTTCAGCCGAGCAGGTCCAGGTGGTGGTGGGCGTCCTCGGCGATGTCCTCGTGCCGCAGCCAGCGCCGGGTCCACAGCCGGGCGGCCAGCTCCGCCTGCTCGTCGCCCCACGCCGCGTGCTCGACCAGCAGCGCGGCGGTCAGCGCGTGCGCCAGGCGCAGGGCCAGCCCGCGCGCGCCGGCGAGCAGCGCGACGGACTGCGGGTCGGCGGTGATCCCGGCGAGGGTGTCGCGCAGTTCGGCGGTGACGGCGGCCAGCGTGTCGGCCAGCGCGGGGGAGAGCGGCCGGGCCAGCTCGGCCGCGACGGCCAGCCGGCGCAGCAACGGCTCACCGGCATCCTCGCGGCTGACCGCGCGCAGCACGTCCAGGGCGAGCACGTTGGTGGTGCCCTCCCAGATCGGCAGCACCTGGGCGTCGCGCAGCAGCCGGGGCACGCCGGTGTCCTCCACGTAGCCCGCGCCGCCGAAGCTCTCCACGTACTCGCTGGCGGAGCTGACCGCGAGCCGGCCGGTGGCCAGCTTGGCCAGCGGCGCCACGATGCGCAGCTCGGCGGCGGCATCCGGGTCGGCGCCCACCTCGACCCGGCCGAGCAGCGCGAAGGCGTGCCCGGCCAGCACGAACGCGCCGGCGGCGTCGACGGCGAGCGTGCCGAGGGTGGCCCGGTGCAGCGGGGAGGTGGCGAGCGCTCCGCCGGCGACGTGCCGCGCCGAGGCGTAGGCCCGGGCGTAGGCCAGCCCGCGGCGCATCCCGCCGGCGGCCGCGGCGGCGTTGTGCACCCGGGTCACCACCACCAGGGTCATCGCCCGGACCAGGCCGGGCCGCGCCGGGTCACCCAGCGGCAGCGCGTACGCGTCGCGCAGCCCGATCTCGGCGGTGGGCAGCGCCCGGGTGCCGAGCTTGTCCTTGAGCCGGTGCACGGTGACGCCGGGCGCGGGCGTGTCCGGGGCGGCGCCGCCCGCGAGGGGCGAGTCGGCGGCGTAGCGGGGCACCAGGAACGGGGCGAGCACCCGGCTGCCCCGCCCGGCGCCCTCCGGCCGGGCCAACGCGACCGCCATCACCGCGTCGGCGGCCGAGCAGAACCACTTCTCGCCGGTCAGCCGCCACGAGCCGTCCGCGGCGGGGCGGCCGGTGGTGGTGGAGCGGGCCACGTCGGAGCCGCCCGTCGACTCGGTCATCCACTGCCCGCTGGTGATCGCCGTGGCGGGGTCGGTGGAGATCAGTCGGGGCAGCCAGGCGTCGCGCACGCCCGGGTCGACCTCGGGGAGGCTGAGCAGCGCCGCCGCCCCGTCGGCCATCGCCACCGGGCAGGAGAAGGTGGCCGACTCCGGGCCGTACAGGTGCAGCAGGGCGTGCTGCACGACCCGGGCGGCGGCACCCCAGGTGCCGCGCGCCGACTCCAGGTAGGGCAGGGCGACCACGGCGTGCCGAGCGGCGGCGACGCGCTGCGCCTGCCAGCCGGCCGAGGTGTCGATCCGGTCGACCCGGGCCCCCCACGGGTCGTAGCGGACCAGCGTGGGCGGGTGCGCCTCGGCGTCGGCGTGCGCCGCGCGCAGCGGCCCCACCACGTCGGCGGCCAAATCGCCCAGCCGCCCCTTGGCGGCGGCGTGCCCGGCGGCGCCGAGCTGCCGCTCCAGCCACGAGCGCAGCAGCGGGTCACCGGCGTACGGGTCGGCGGGGGCGGGTACCGGCTGCACGTAGCGGGTCATGGTCTCGCTCCTGGCGGTGCTCGGGGGGTGGTGCGCCCGACGGTAGACGATCCGGTCGTACCGGCGACAGAGCCGGTTTGCCGCCCGCGGAGGGGCGGGTTTCTCTACCGTCGAATCGTGGGGGCTGGGCAGTCGTGGAGCCGGCCGGCCCGGCGGCACCGCCCGATGCGCACCGGGCTGGCGTTCACCGGGATCGGTGTGGCGTTGTGCTGCGTCGGTGTGTCCGGCCTGGGCGTGTGGAACCTGCAGTTGGTCACGCAGGCCGCCGGGCCGGTGCGGGAGACCACCGACGAGTTCATGCGCTCGGTGACCGCCGGCGACACCGACGGGGCCTACGAGCGGCTCTGCGCGGACGCCCGCGGCCGGTGGAGCGAGATCGGGTTCACCAGTTGGATGCGGACCCCGCCGATGGTTCGCGACTACGAGATCACGGACGTGTCGGTGTCGACCCGCGGCGGGCGTCCCCGGGGCACGGTGACCCTCGAGCTGACCCGCGACAGCGGCGCGACCGAGGAACGCAAGCTGCCGGTGGTGCTCGAGGACGGCCAGTGGCGGGTCTGCGGTGACCCGCTCTGAGCGGCGCGGCGAGCGGTGAGCCGGGCGGCGGGCCGGTCCACCCGGAGCTGCTGCGCCAGCGCCACGGGGTGGAGCGGACGACCTCCATCGAGCTCTTCTTCGACCTGGTTTACATCTTCACGATCACCCAGCTGGCGCACTACCTGAGCGACCACCTGGACTGGCGGGGCGTCGCCCGGGCCGGGGTGTTGCTGGGCCTGGTCTGGCTGGTCTGGATCTACACCGTCTGGGTGGGCAACTGGCTGCAGCCGGACCGCACGCCGGTACGGGCCATGCTGCTCGGGGTGGCGTTGGGCAGCCTGTTGCTCTCCGCGGCGCTGCCGGCCGCGTTCGCCGGCAGCGGCCTGCTCTTCGCCGCGACCTACGCCGTCGTGCAGGTGGGACGCACGGTGTTCGCCCTGTGGGCGGTACGCGGTCAGGCCCGGCTCAGTGACGGCTTCCGCAAGTCCGCCGTCTGGATGACCGGCACCGGCGCGCTGGCGGTCACCGGCGGCCTGGTGGACGTGCCGGCACGGGAGCTGATCTGGACCGCGGTGATCGTCATCGACGTGCTCGGGCTGGCGACCGGGTTCCCGGTGCCGGGTCTGGGCCGCGCCCGACCGGAGCACTGGGAGGTGGAGGGCGGGCACCTGGCCGAGCGCTGCCAGGCGTTCATCCTCATCGCGCTGGGCGAGTCGATCCTGGTCACCGGCGGCACCCTCACGCAGCGGCTGGACCGGGTGACGATCGCGGCGTTCCTGCTCGCCTTCGCGGGCTCGGTGGCCCTGTGGTGGGTGTACTTCGACCGGTCGGCGCCGGCCGGGGTGGCGGTGCTGGCCGGCGCGGGCGAGCGGACCGGGCGGTTGGGGCGGCTGGCCTTCAACTACCTGCACCCGCTGCTGGTCGCCGGGATCGTGGTCACCGCGGTCGGCGACGAGCGGCTGCTCAGCGGCCCGGGCGAGCGGGCCGATGTGGCCAGGGCGCTGGTGGTGCTGGGCGGCCCGGCGCTCTTCCTCGCCGGGCACGCCGCCTACCAGGCGGTGCTCGGGCAGCCCGGGTGGGCCAGCCGGGGTGCGGGGGCGCTGCTGCTGCTGGCGTTCTCGGCGGTGGCGGCGGCGCTGCGGGTGCCGCTCGCGGCGGCTGCGGGGGTGGCGCTGCTGGTGACGGTCGGCGTGATCGTGGCCGACCGGCTACCGGGGCGGTGGTCGCCTCAGCGGCGCGGGCCGAGGTCGCCGCTGCGGTAATGCCGCCGGCACAGCACCTGGTAGCGCACGTCGGCGCTGTCCACGGTGTCGCCGATCACCACCTGTTCGCCCTCGCGGGCCACCCGCCCCTCGACCACCCGGGCGTTGAGCAGCCCTTCCCGGCCGCACCAGCAGAGCACCTCGACCTGGATGCGGGCCACCTCGTCGGCCAGTTCGAACAGCCGCTGCACGGCAGGGAAGAGGCAGGAGCGGAAGTCGGTGGCCAGCCCGAAGGCGTAGACGTCGACGTCGTAGCTGTCCACCAGTTCGGCCATCTGCTCGACGTGCTCGACGGTGTAGAAGCTGGCCTCGTCGCAGATCAGGTAGTCGACGCGTACCCCCTCGGCCCACCGGCCGCGCACCAGCGCCCGCAGGTCGAGGTCGTCGGTGACCTCGATGGCGGTGTGCGCCAGGCCGATGCGGGTGGTGACCTGCGGTCCCAGCGACCGGTCGATGCGGGTGGTGACCAGACCCCGGCGTCCCTGCCGGGCGTGGTTGTAGTTCATCTGCAGCGCCATCGTGGACTTCCCGCAGTCCATCGGCCCCCAGAAGAACTTCAGCGCGGCGGCGTGCAGCGGCCGTCCGTCCAGCCCGCGCGACGCGGCGCACCCGGTGGGGGAGTCGTCCGGCCCGGCGAGGGGGCGGGCCAGGCAGGTCGGTGCGGCAGCGGCGTCGTCGGTCACGGTCGGGCAGCCTAGCCCATCGACAGCCCCGGATCCGGTCGGGGGGGGGGGGGGGCCGGCCCCGGCGCCCCCCCCCCCCCCCCGACCGGGGTCAGAGCACCCGGGGCGGGGTGTTGCCGGCCGCGACGATGGCCCGGCGCATCGGCACCGCCAGCAGCAGCAGGAAGCCGACCACGAAGAAGATCAGCAGCGAGACCAGGCCCACCCGGTAGGACGCGGTGAGCTGGAAGACCAGGCCGAACGCCAGCGGCCCGAGCCAGCTGGTGCCCTTGTCGCTGATCTCGTAGAAGCCGTAGTACTCGCCTTCCTTGCCGGTCGGGATCAGCTGGCTGAACAGCGACCGGCTCAGCGCCTGGCTGCCGCCGAGGACCAGGCCGATGGCGGCACCGAGGATCATGAACGGCAGCGGCGCCTCGGCGGGCAGCCGGAACGCGGCGATGATCACACCGGTCCAGAGCACCAGGCTGAGCAGCACCGTCTTCCAGGCTCCGATGCGCTTGGCGAGCGCGCCGAGCGACAGCGCGCCGCCGAAGGCGAGGAACTGCACCAGCAGGATGGTGACGATCAGGGTGCTCTGCTCCAGCTTCAGCTCTTCGGTGCCGTACTGGCTGGCCAGGGTGATGACGGTCTGGATGCCGTCGTTGTAGACCAGGAAGGCGAGCAGGAAGAAGAGCGTCAGCGGGTACGCCTTGATCTGGCGCAGGGTGCGGCCGAGCTGCCGGAAGCCGTCGGTGAGCACGTTGCCGCCGCCGGTCAGCGCCGCCTCGCTGGGACGCTCGCGCAGCCAGCGCAGCGGCACCAGGGTGAACAGCGCCCACCACACGCCCGCGGAGACGATCGACCAGCGGGCCAGGTCGAGGGTGCGCTGCGGGTTGCCCTCCTCGCTGAACAGGGTGACCGCGACCAGGTTGAGCGCGAGCAGCAGGCCGCCGCCGAGGTAGCCCAGCGCCCAGCCGCGGCTGGAGATGCCGTCGCGTTCGTCGGGGCCGCCGAGCTGCGGCAGGAACGAGTTGTAGACCACGATCGCCGCGCCGAAGCTGATGTTGGCGATCAGGAAGAGCGCCCCGCCGAGCAGGTAGCGGTCACCGGTGACGAAGGCCATCGCGATGGTCGCGCCGCTGCCGGTGAACGCCGCGCCGGCCAGCAGCCGCTTCTTGTGCGCCGACCGGTCGGCGATGGCGCCGATCACCGGCAGTACGAAGACGGTGAGGAACACCGACAGGGAGATCAGGTACGGGTAGTACGAGCCGGCGGCGACCCGGATGCCGAGCGGGTGCACGTAGCCGTCGCAGCTGTCCGCGCCGAGTTCGCAGCCGGCGGCGAGTTCGGCGACGGTGGTGAGGAACGGTCCGAGGAAGACGGTGATGACCGTGGTCTGGAAGGCCGAGTTCGCCCAGTCGTAGATGTACCAGCCGGTGCGTTCGCGGCGGGTGCTCGCCGGGGGTGGAGTGCTCGCCGTGGAGGTCACGGTCTCGGCCATCGGTTCCTCGCCGGGTCAGGCGGCCCAGTGGCCGCGGCTGCGGTAGACGTCGCGCAGCACGCCGACGTGATCGGTCATGATGCCATCCACACCACGATCAAGTAAGTCGTGCATTTCGGCGGGTTCGTCGATCGTCCAGACGTGCACCTGTAGGCCGAGTGAGTGGGCGTAGCGCAGGAACCGGCTGTCGACGACCGGCACCCGGCCGTAGCGGACCGGGACCTGGGCGGCCACCACGGACGGCGGCAGCCGCAGCCGGCTGCCGGTCAGCGAGGCCATCCGCAGCCGGGCCACCCCGCGCATGCCCAGCGAGGTGGCGACCCGCCCCTCGGTGAGCGCCCGCAGCCGGGCCAGCCGGGCGTCGCTGAACGAGGCGAGCAGCACCCGGCCGCCCGCGCCGACGCGGGCCACGGTGGCCACGGTCGGCTCGACGCCGGGGTCGGACTTCACGTCGATGTTGAACCGCACCTCGGGCCACGCGCCCAGGACCTCGTCGAGGCGGGGTACCACGGCGGCGCCGCCGACGCGTACCGCGGCGAGGTCGGCCCAGCGCAGATCGGCGATGCGGCCGGGCTCGCCGGTGACCCGGCGCAGGGTGGCGTCGTGGAAGACGACGCTCACCCCGTCGGCGGTGGCGTGCACGTCGGTCTCCACGTACCGGTAGCCGAGCGCGACCGCGCGGGCGAACGCCTCGGCGGTGTTCTCGTCGCCGTCGGCGGCGCCGCCGCGGTGGGCGAAGGCGAGCGGCGCGGGCGCGTCCAGGTAGGGATGACCGGTCAGCACGCAGCGCAGTATGCCCGGTGCCGGTGGCCGTCGGGTGGCCGGCCGACGACTGTTCAGAGCCGGTGTTGGTCCCCGCACGCCGGGCGCCGCACGGGGACCGGCCGGGGTCAGCGCCCCAGGAGCCGGAGCGTCTCCTCCCAGAGGCGCTCGGCGTCCTTCTCGTCCAGGGCGTACGGGAGCACGCCGCTCATCCCGTCGGCCCGCTCGGTGAGCAGCACGGCCTCGTTGCCGTCCTCGAAGTAGCGGCCGGTCACGCCGTCGACGTGCGGGGAGGCGGCGAGCAGGACGGAGGTGGCGGCGCCCTGCTGCGGGGTCTTCCAGCCCGGCGGCACCGCCAGGCGGTTGCCCTGCTCGTCCACCGCGCCGACGTACCGCAGCTGCGCGTCGTCGAGGTGCCGCTGCAGGTTGGTCATGATGCCGCCGGGGTGCAGGGCGTTGACGGTGATGCCGTCGGCGGCCCACCGGCTGGCCAGGGCGACGGTGAACAGGATGCTCGCGGTCTTCGACTGCCCGTAGGCCGACCAGGCCTCGTACGGCCGGTCGGTGAAGTGGATGTCGTCGAAGACGACCGGGGACTGCTGGTGGGCCGAGGAGCTGACGACGACGATCCGGGCGCCCCGCGCGGCGGCGAGCGCGTCGTGCAGACCCAGGGTCAGCGCGGCGTGACCGAGGTGGTTGATGGCGAACTGCCGCTCCCAGCCCTCGACGGTCCTGCTCACCTCCGGCAGGGCCATGACCCCGGCGTTGTTGACGAGGATGTGCAGCGGACCCATCCAGCCGGCGACGAAGGCGTCGATGGAGCCGCGGTCGGCCAGGTCGAGGCGGGCGACGTGGACCGTGCCGCGGCTCGTGCCCGCGGTGATGTTGGCCGCGGCGCGCTCGCCGGCGGCGGTGTCGCGTACGGCCAGCGTCACCTCGGCGCCGGCGTCGGCCAGCGCGCGGGCGGTCTCCAGGCCGATGCCGGACGCGCCGCCGGTGACCACGGCCCGCTTACCGGTGAGGTCCACGTCGGCGATCACGTCGGCGGCTGGCGACTGTGCGGAGTAAGGGGTGGTAAAGCGTGACATTTCGGAACTCCCGGGGTGCAGGGATGGTGGGAAGGGGTGGGTCGGCGGGTGTCAGGCCGCGGCGCGGCGGATCAGTCCGAGGGCGCGGCGGATCCGGTCGCGGAACTCGTCGCGGGTGGCCGAGGTCGACTTCCAGGTCAGCGCGGCGGCGAAGAGCACGTCCATCACGTCGTCGGCACGCAGCTCAGCGTCGAGCAGGCCGGGCGGGGCGAGGGCGTCGATGTGGGCGCTGAGCGTCGCCCGGGCCCGCTCCTGGTAGTCGTGGAACATCGAGCCGAGCTGGGGCTCGCTGTTCTCCAGCAGCTCGTTGAGGTCCCGGGCCAGCTGGGTGTCGATGTACTGGCCCATCAGCGCGTCGAGCCCCGCGACGATCCGCTCCTCGAAGCTCAGCGTCCCGTCGGCGAAGCGTGCCTCCATGCCCTGCTGGGCGCGCTCCATGACGCCCTGCATGGTGGCGCGATAGAGCTGCTCCTTGTTGGCGAAGAGCAGGTAGAGACCGGGCCGGGAGATGCCGGCGGCCTTGGCGACCAACTCCATCGACGTTTTCTGGAATCCGTAACGCCCGAACACGCCCACCGCCGCGTCGAGGACGGCGGCGCGCTTCGGGTCGTCGTACTCCACGTCCGCGTTGCTCACGCTAGACAGCCTAGACAACTTTCCGAATATTGTCTAACGCGTCAGGCCGGCGGGCGGCGGCGGTGCTTTCGGCTGGTGTCCGCGGGGCGACCGGGGTCGACGTGCCGGGGGCGCTCGGGTTCATCCGGACGCAGCGGGACCAGCGCGTCGGTGATTCGGTCGATGATCCGGTCGGTGGCCCGGCGGGCCGCGCCGGGCGTGCCGGGGGCCAGGCTGCTGAGGTCGATCGGGTCACCGAAGTGCACCCGGATCACCGGGCGGCGCACCAGTGCGCGGGCGAGTCCGCGCAGTAGCCCCTTCGGCGCCCGGTACGGCAGCACCTCGTGCGAGCCCCACTGGGCCACCGGGATCACCGGGGCGCCGCAGGAGAAGGCGAGCCGGGCGGCACCGGTCTTGCCCCGCTCGGGCCACATCCCGGGGTCCAGGCCGATGCGGCCCTCCGGGTAGACCAGGATCACCGAGCCGGCGGCGACGGCCGAGGCGGCGTCGTCGAGGGCCTGGCCGACGGCGGCGGTGCCCCGGTCGACGCGGATGTGCCCGGCGTGGCGCATCGCGGCTCCGATCACCGGGGCGCGGAAGAGCCCGGCGGTGGCCATGATCCGGGGGGCGACGCCCCGACTCCGGCAGGCCGCGGTGAGCACCACCGGGTCGAACGGGCTGATGTGGTTGGCGGCGAGGATCAGCGGCCCCCGGCGCAGCGCCTCGGGCACCTCCCCGCTGACCTCGAGCCGGGCCACGGCGGCGACGACGCCGCGAGCGAGCAGTTGGGCGGCGCGCCAGATCGCCGGGGGCTGCCAGGTGGTGTGGGCGGTGTCCATCAGCGCTGAATGGTCGCACGCGCTGCCGGCCTCGCGGCGGTGAGGGCGATTCTTTCCCTCTCGGCAGCCCCGCCGCAGGCCAGAGCCGGGCGTGCGGTGCCCGCCCGGCGGGCCGCGCGGCCCGGGGTGATCAGGGTCATTGGTCCCGGGGCGATTCGGGCCCCCCGCCCCTGCCGATTCTTCTACGACGAGCAGTAGTATTTACTACGTCCCGTAGTATGAATAGCTGGGGGTTCCAGGTGGACGCGTTGGACGTCGCCCGCTGGCAGTTCGGTGTCACCACCGTCTACCACTTCCTCTTCGTGCCGTTGACCATCGGCCTCTCCGTGCTGGTCGCCATCCTCCAGACGATGTGGCACCGCACCGGCAACGAGCGCTACCTCAAGCTCACCAAGTTCTACGGCAAGCTCTTCCTGATCAACTTCGCGATGGGGGTGGTCACCGGCATCGTGCAGGAGTTCCAGTTCGGAATGAACTGGAGCGACTACTCCCGCTTCGTCGGCGACATCTTCGGCGCGCCCCTGGCCATCGAGGCACTGGTCGCCTTCTTCCTCGAGTCCACCTTCATCGGACTGTGGATCTTCGGCTGGGACCGGCTGCCCAAGCGGGCGCACCTGGCCAGCATCTGGGCCGCGGCGATCGGCACCAACCTCAGCGCGTACTTCATCCTCGCCGCGAACTCCTTCATGCAGAACCCGGTGGGCTACCGGATCAACCCGGACACCGGCCGCGCCGAGCTGACCGACTTCGTCGCGGTGCTCACCAACAAGGTCGCCCTGGTCACCTTCCCGCACACCATCGCCGGGGCTTTCCTGGTGGCCGGCTCGCTGCTCGTCTCGGTCGCCCTGTGGCACCTGATCCGCCACCGCGACCCGGCCGAGGCCCCGACCTACCGCTTCGCCGCGAAGTTCGGCTCCTGGGTCACCCTGGTCGCCGCCGCCGGCGTGCTGATCACCGGTGACATCCAGGGCAAGATCATGACCCAGGTGCAGCCGATGAAGATGGCCGCCGCCGAGGGCCTCTACGGCACCGAGAGCCCCGCCTCGTTCTCGGTGCTCACCGTCGGCAGCCTCGACGGCTCCCGCGAGATCTTCTCCATCAAGATCCCCTACCTGCTGTCCTACCTCGGCACCGGCGACATCAACGGCACCGTGCACGGCATCAACGACCTGCAGGCCCAGTACGCCAGCCAGTACGGCCCCGGCAACTACGCCCCGATCATCCCGGTCACCTACTGGAGCTTCCGCTTCATGATCGCCTTCGGGCTGGCCGCCGCCGCGATCGCCCTGCTGGTGCTCTGGACCCACCGCAAGGGCCGCACCCCGAGCAGCCGCTGGCTGCTGCGTGCCGGCCTGGCCATGCCCGTGCTCCCGCTGCTGGCCAACTCCTTCGGCTGGATCTTCACCGAGATGGGCCGCCAGCCGTGGATCGTCTTCGGCGAGATGCTCACCCGCAACGGCGTCTCCCGCAGCGTGTCGCTGGCCGAGGTGCTCACCTCGTTCACCGCGTTCACCCTGATCTACGCCACCCTCGCCGTGATCGAGTTCAAGCTGCTGGTCCGCTACGCCAAGGCCGGCGTACCCGACCTGACCCCGGAGCCCGAGATCGACGACAGCCACGACGACGCCGAGCGCCCGCTCGCCTTCGCCTACTGACCCCGGGGAGCGCACCGTGGACCTCACCACCATCTGGTTCCTGCTCATCGCCGTGCTCTTCACCGGCTACTTCATCCTGGAGGGCTTCGACTTCGGCGTCGGCATGCTGCTGCCCGTGCTCGGCCGCGACGACCGGGAACGCCGCGTCCTGATCAACACCATCGGCCCGGTCTGGGACGGCAACGAGGTCTGGCTGATCACCGCCGGCGGCGCCATGTTCGCCGCGTTCCCCGAGTGGTACGCCACCCTCTTCTCCGGCTTCTACCTGCCGCTGCTGCTGATCCTGTTGGCCCTGATCGCCCGCGGCGTGGCCTTCGAGTACCGGCACAAGCGCCCCGAGCCGTCCTGGAAGCGGCGCTGGGACGCGGCGATCTTCTTCGGCTCGTTGGTGCCGGCGGTGCTGTGGGGGGTGGCGTTCGCCAACATCCTGCGCGGGGTGCCGCTCAACGCCGAGCACGAGTACGTCGGCGGGCTGTTCGACCTGCTCAACCCGTACGCCCTGCTCGGCGGCGCGACCACCGCGGCGCTCTTCCTGACCCACGGCGCGGTGTTCGTCGCGCTGAAGACCGTCGGTGAGATCCGCGAACGCGCCGGCGCGCTCGCGGTGCGCGTCGGCGTGGTCGCCGCAGTCCTCGCCGTGGCGTTCCTGACCTGGACGCTGGACATCCGCTCCAGCACCGCCGCCGTCGTGCTCGCGGTCGGCGCGGCGCTCGCGCTGCTCGGCGGTCTCGCCGCCGCCCGGGTACGCCGGGAGGGCTGGGCGTTCACCGGCACCGCCGTGGCGATCGGCCTGGCCGTGGCGACCCTGTTCGCCGCGCTCTTTCCGAACGTGCTGCCCTCCACCCTGGACGCGGCCGGCACGCTGACCGCCACCAACGCCGCCTCCACCCCCTACACCCTGAAGATCATGACCTGGGTGGCCGTGGTGTTCACCCCGGTCGTGCTGGCCTACCAGGGCTGGACGTACTGGGTGTTCCGCAAGCGCATCGGGGTGGTGCACATTCCCCGGCACTGACCGGGCCGGGCCCGCCGCGTCCGCGCGGTGGGCCCGGTGCGTCGTAAGGTGAGGCGGTGACCGGTGCGCCGTGGACCCCGCTGCTCGGCGCCGCGACACCGTTCGTCGCCGCGCCGATGGCCGGCGGTGCCACCACCCCCGCCCTGGTACGGGCCGTCACCGGGGCGGGCGGCTTCGGCTTCCTCGCCGCCGGCTACCGGACCCCCGAGGCGGTCGCCGCCGACCTGACCGCCCTGGCGGCCACCGGCACCGAGTGCGGAGTGAATCTCTTCGTCCCCGGCCCGCGTGAGATCGACGAGGCCGGCTTCCGCCGCTACGCCCGCCAGATCGCCGTCGAGGGCGAGCCCTACGGCCTGGACCTGACCGACGCTCCGCTGGTGCACGACGACGACCAGTGGCCCGAGAAGATCGACCTGCTGGTGCGCCAGCCCGTGCCGGTGGTCAGCTTCACCTTCGGGCTGCCCGACCCGGCGGCGCTCGCCGCGCTGCGCCGGGCCGGCTCCCGGGTGCTGGTCACGGTGACCTCGGTGCCCGAGGCGCTCGCCGCCCGGGACCTCGGCGTCGACGGGCTGATCGCCCAGGGCACCGAGGCCGGCGGCCACAGCGGCACCCACACCCCGGGCCGGCCTGCCGCGCCGGTGACGACCCGGGCGCTGGTACGCGACGTCGCCGGGGCCACGGGACTGCCCGTGCTGGCGACCGGCGGCGTCGCCGGCCCCGCCGACGTGCGCGACCTGCTCGCCGCCGGCGCGAGCGCGGTGGCGGTGGGCACCCTGCTGCTGCGCACCGACGAGAGCGGGGCCAGCGACACCCACCGCGCCGCGCTGGCCGATCCGGCGCGGACCGGCACGGTGCCGACCCGGGCCTTCACCGGCCGGCCCGCACGCGGGCTGCGCAACGCCTTCATCGACCGCTACGAGCCGGTCGCGCCGCTCGGCTACCCGGAGCTGCACCACCTGACCCGGCCGCTGCGAGCGGCTGCCGCTGCGGCCGGGCATCCGGACCGGCTGCACCTGTGGGCCGGCACCGGCTACCGCCACGCCGGGACCGGATCGGCCGCCGCGGTCGTCGAGCGGCTCACCGCGACGCTCTGACGCGGCGGCCGCGATCGCGACGAGCGCCGGTGGGCGCGTCGTCGGCCGGGGGCTCGGACCGACGCGTCCACCCGCGCGTCACACCGCCGGCGTTGCTCCGCCGGCGGCCAGGGCGAGCTCGGCGTCGGCCCGCTGCCGCACCAGGGTGAGGACGCGTCCGGCAACGGCCAGGTCGTCGGCGGGGATGTCGCCGTACAGCCGGGTGGTGATGGCGGTGACGGCCTCGGCGACGCGGCGCTGGACCGCGCGGCCGGGGTCGGTGAGCGCCAGGCCGGAGCCGCCGGCGGGCGCTCTGCCCAGCAGACCGGCGTCGGTCAGGTCACCGACCACCGCCAGCACCGCCGATGCGTCGATCTTCAAAGCGCCGGTCATCCGCTGCACGAGGTGCGCCGGTTCGACGGCCCCGTCCTCGGCGGCGACCGCGTTCAGCGCGAGCGACTGCTGGAAGGTGAGGCCGAGCCCGGCCAGTTCCCGCTCCAGCAGGCTCCGGGTGGCGTAGTGGGCCAGGCCGATGATCTGGCCGTTCAAGGTGGTCATGACACTCCTCGCCGCATTCGTTGGAAGGGCCAACGTTGGTATCGCCAACATAGCAGGATTCGTGGGTCACACCAACGATTGGGTTAGGCTTGCGGCATGGACCACACCGGCGAGCAGGAGAGCCTCACCCGGCTGCTCACCACCCCGAGCTGGCTGCTCAGCCAGAGCGCCGCCCACGCCGGCCGACTGGTCAGCGACGGTTTCGCCAACATCGGTGCCCGCGGCTACCACTACCGGATCCTCGCCGCGCTCGAGGAACTCGGCCCCGCCAGCCAGGCCGACCTCGGCCGACGTGGCGGCATCGACCGCAGCGACGTGGTGGCCACCCTCAACGAACTCGCCGCGAAGAACCTCGTCGTGCGGGCGCCCGACCCCGCGGACCGACGGCGGAACGTCATCACCCTCACGCCCGCCGGGCACCGCGAGCTGCGGCGGATGGAGAAGGCCCTCGCCGGCGTCCAGGACACCCTGCTCGCCCCGCTCACGCCCACCGAACGCGACCAGCTCACCCGCCTGCTCGGCAAACTCCTCGCGCACCACCGGCAGCGGCACTGACCGGCGGAAAACGACGGCGGGGCGTACGGCGCCAGCGCCGCCGCCCCGCCGTCGGCGACTCTCAGCCGGCCTCGCGCAGCTCCGCCAGCCGGGCCTCGATCTCGGCCAGCTCGGCGCGCAGCTTCTCGGCCTGCTGTTCCGCCTCGGCCCGCTCGGCGGCCAGGATCTGCTCGACCGCCTCGTGCACCCCGGGCACGTCGACCAGCGCCACCATGCGCAGCGCTTCAGCCGGCTTCACCACGTACGGCTTAGCGAGGGCCTTGCTGCCCTGCTGCGCCGCCACCGTCCACTCGCCGTCGGCGTAGGCCAGGGTCACCGTCAACCCGGCCGGTCCCTTCGGCTTCGCCGCCTTCACCGGCCGGCGCGCCGGCTTCGTCGCCTCCACCGTTTCCACCTTCGGCTCCTCTCGCCGCTCCGAGCGCTGCGCCGGCACCCGGTCCAAGACGAACTCCGGCTCCGCCACCGCCGGCGCCTCCTCGGCCGGCGGCTCCGCCGGCGCCTCGACCGGCTTACGCCCCGCGCCGCGCGGCGCCACCGCCACGTCGGCGGGGGAGAACGGCAACTCGTCACGACCGAACCGGACCACCACGAACTCGTCCGACGCCGTCGGATCGGTCAGCTCCACCACCTGACCGACCTGCCCGGCGATCTGCCCGGCCGCGGCGGTGAACACCACCTTCGGCTTACGGCCCGCCGCCAACGCCTCCCGGAAGCTGCGCACGTCGTCTTCGGACAACCCCTGGCCCGCGGCACTCATCTGCAACCTCTTCCGTACACCTGTTTGATTCCTGCTTTGATACCAGCCAGCTGCGACACCACCCGATCGGGGGGCTCAGCCGCCCAGCGCCCGCAACGCACGGTCCGCGTGCCCGGTCATGCTGAGCTCACTGTGGACCACCTCGATCACCCGCCGGTCCTGGCCGATCACGAAGGTCATCCGCTTGGTGCTCAACGGCCCCAACGGCAGCCGCCGCCGCACCCCGAACTGGTCCGCCACCGCACTGTCCGGGTCGGACAGCAGCGGATAGTCGAAGCCGTGCAATTGGGCGAACTCCGCCTGCTTCGCCACCGGGTCGCGGCTGATCCCCACCCGCTGCGCGCCCAGCGCCGCGAACTCCGCGGCCAGGTCCCGGAAGTGGCAGCTCTCCGCCGTGCACCCCCGGGTCATCGCCGCCGGATAGAAGAAGAGCACCACCGGCCCCGCGGCGAGCAGCTCCGACAACCGCCGCACCGCCCCGGTCTGGTCCGGCAGCGCGAAATCCTCCACCACGTCCCCGACATCCACCACCGCGCACCTCCACCTCGACACCGACGCGCGGCGAGCCTAAGGGATCAGCTCCACACCGCTGACACCTCGTCCAGCACCGAGGCCGCCTGCGCCCGCCCCGATCGCGCCGCGGCCGCCCGCCGCGCCGGGTCCAGCATGTTGCGCCCGATCGCCGAGCGCGCCGCAGCGTCCGGTGCCACCACCGCCACCTGCGCCCCCGCCGCCTGCAGCGCCGTCACCTGCGCCGACAGCCGAGGCATCGGCCCGAACGCGGCCGCGGTCGGCGCCAGCACCACCACCCGCTGCGCGCCGGCCGCCAGATCCGCGTTCACCGGCGAGCGCATCCCGCCGTCCACGTACCGCCGCTCACCGATGCTCACCGGCGGCCACACCCCGGGCACCGCGCAGCTGGCCCCCACCGCGTCCACCAGCGACACCCCGGACCCGGCTTCGAAGACCACGAACTCGCCGGAGGACGCGTCCACCGCCGTGACCAGCAACCGCCGCTGCGGCCACTCCCGCGCCGGCAGCCGCGACTCGATCACCGCCCGCCGCGACGCCTCCGACGGGGTACGCGCGGCCAGCGCCATCGCCCCGATCCGGGCCCGCGACCGGGCCGCGTCCCGGGTACGGCCACCCGCCCACACCAGCCGCGCCACCGCCGCGAACCCGAACCGCGCAGCCACCTCGCCCTGTGGCGGCGCCAACTGCGCGCCGTACGACTCCTCGACCGGTCGCCCCGAGCACAGCTGCGCGCCGACCACCGAACCGGCCGAGGTGCCCACCACCAGATCCGCGTCGGCCAGCTGCACCCCCCGCTCGGCCAGCCCGGCCAGCACGCCCCACTCCCACGCCACCCCGGTGACCCCGCCACCGCCCAGCACCAACGCCCGCGTCATGTGATCCTCGCCTCGCCGTCGCCACGTGCCGGTCACGGTAGCGTCGGCGCACCGGCAACGGCAGGGGAGAGGCTCGATGGGTTCCATCACCGTCATCACCGGCGGCAGCCGTGGCATCGGCGCCGCCACCGCCCGGCGTCTCGCGCGCGCCGGGCATGACATCGCCTTCGGCTACCGGCGCGACCACGACGCCGCCGCGGCGGTGCTCGCCGACGTCCGCGCCGCCGGCCGCCGTGGCCTCGCGCTGCCCGCCGACACCACCGACCCCGACCAGGTGGCCGCGCTGTTCGACGCGGCCGCCGACCTCGGCCAGCTCACCGGCCTGGTGAACAACGCCGGCATCACCAGCCCGATCGGCCCGTTCGTCGACCTCGACCCCGACGACCTGCGCCGCGTGGTCGACGTCAACCTCATCGGCTATGTGCGCTGCGCCCAGCACGCCGCCCGCCGGATGGGCACTGGCGCCGCCATCGTCAACGTCTCCTCCGCCGCCGCCACCCTGGGCAGCCCGGGCGAGTACGTGCACTACGCCGCCGTGAAGGCCGCCACCGACACCCTCACCATCGGTCTGGCCAAGGAGCTGGCCCCACGCGGCATCCGGGTCAACGCGGTCGCCCCGGGCATCATCCGCACCGACATCCACGCCGTCTCCGGCGTACCCGACCGCGCGGACTCCGCCGCCGGACGCGTTCCGCTCGGTCGCGCCGGGGAAGCCGACGAGGTCGCCGGGGCCATCGCCTGGCTGCTCGGCCCCGACGCCTCGTACACCACCGGCGCCGTGCTGCGCGTCGCCGGCGGCCTGTGACCGCAGGCGAACAGCACGGCGACGAACGACGGCCCGGGGCGCACGCCCCGGGCCGCCCACGTCAACTCGTGAACAACTTCGCCGCCGTGATCACCGTCTGGACCACCCCGTAGCCCAGCAGCACCGACACCACCAGCCAGGAAATCCACAACCGGGCCTGCTGCCCGCGCGGGTCCACCTCGTTCATCGCGTACCGCTCCTCTGCGCAGTCTCCGTCTCGACATCGCCCGCCACGTCCCGGGTCGCGGGTTCGTGGAACCGCTCCGGCACCGGGCGGATCAACAGGTTCGCGATGAATCCGACCGCCAGCACCCCGACCATCGTGAACAGCGCCGGCCGGTACGCCGCCGCCGTCAACGTCCCCGGCTCACCCTGCGCGTCGAGGAACCCGTTGACGATCAGCGGCCCGGCGATCCCCGCCGCCGACCACGCCGTCAACAGCCGACCGTGGATCGCGCCCACCTGGAACGTGCCGAACAGGTCCCGCAGATATGCCGGCACCGTCGCGAACCCGCCGCCGTAGAAGGAGAGGATCACGCACGCCAACAGCACGAACAGCGCCGTCGCCGCGTGCCCGACCAGCGCCAGCAGCGCGTACAGCACCATGCCGACGCCCAGGTAGACCAGGTAGATCGGCTTGCGGCCGATCACGTCCGACGTCGACGACCACGCGAACCGGCCGGCCATGTTGAACAGCGACAGCAACCCGACAAAGCCGCCCGCCGCGGCCACCGACACCGCCGAGGTCCCGTTGTCCCGGAAAAAGTCCTGGATCATCGGGCTGGCCTGCTCCAGGATGCCGATACCGGCGGTCACGTTGCAGAACAGCACCACCCACAGCAGCCAGAACGAGCGGGTCTTCACCGCGTTGGCCGCCGACACGTTCGCCGCGGTCACCAGCGGCTTCGCCGCGACCTGCGCCGGGTCGAAGCCCGCCGGGCGCCAGTCCGGCCCCGGCACCCGGACGTTGAACACCCCGAACATCATGATCAGGAAGTAGCCGACGCCCAACGTCACGAAGAGCCACACCAGCGCGCTGCCGGAGGCCGTCGAGCCCGCGTTCGCCGGGTCGTACCCGGGGTCGTAGAACGACAGCAGCTGCCGGGACAGTGGGGAGGCCACCATCGCGCCACCGCCGAAGCCCATGATCGCCAGCCCGGTCGCCAGGCCGGGCCGGTCCGGGAACCATTTGATCAACGTGGAGACGGGGGAGATGTAGCCGATTCCCAGCCCGATGCCGCCGAGCACGCCGTACCCCAGGTACAGCAGCCACAGCTGCCCGGTCGCGATGCCCAGCGCGCCGACCAGAAAGCCCGCCGCCCAGAAACACGCCGAGACGAACATCGCCTTACGCGGCCCGTTCGCCTCCACCCACGTGCCCGCCACCGCGGCCGACAGGCCGAGCATCACGATCGCGATGCTGAAGATGACCCCGATCGCGGTCTGACTCGCGTCGAAGTGCGCGATCAACGAGTTCTTGTACACGCTCGTCGCGTAGACCTGGCCGATGCAGAGATGGATCGCCAACGCCGCGGGCGGAATCAGCCAACGGCTGTAGCCCGGCGGCGCGACGGTGTGCCCACGATCGAGTGCGGAAAGCATGCGCTGCTTCCTCTCCGGTGATGGCGAGAAACCTTCCCGGAATTCATGCCCCTGATCAAGGCTCGCGGCAAACCCGCCCGGGGGTGGTCCGTCGCCGGACGGTTGACCCGGTGAGCCGAACGGTCACTGTGCGCCCCACCCACCACCGGCTCGCACCGTGCGGGCGCGTACGCCTGGTCTTCGGCGAGGTCGCCGACGTCGTCGACAGCCACACTCCCGTTCCGTGATCATGGGGGCATGAGCCAGTACTTCCAGGTCGGCACGCAGGTGCTGTGGAACCCGTCCAACAACGTCGCCGAACTCTTCGTCCGCACCGGCGACGCCCTCAGCCCGCTGGTCGGCCTGCCCACCGGCGTCGGCCCGAACGTCAACGACGGCTACGAGATCGACCTCGACGCCTTCGGTGCCTTCGTGACCGCGCTGGCCGACCGGTACCGCTCGAGCACCCACCTGATCCTGCGCTCGCTGATCGAGGGACACCTCGTGACCGCCGTCGTCATGCTGGGCCGAGCCGGTTGCGCCGTACCGGACCTCGACGCCACGGCCGCACCGCACCCGCGGGACGTCTCCGTCGGCCCGGCCGGCTTCGGCCGGCAGGCCGAGCCGGGCCGGCTGCGCGCGCTCGTCGCCGAGCACGCCCGCTCGATGCCCTGCTGATCCCGCGCCCCCGGGTGCGGCGGGCACCGGTGAGAATCACACCCATGCCGCTGACCGTCGCACCCGCCCTCGCCCCGGGCGGGATGGCCCGCCTGCCCCAGCCCGAGATCGCCGCGGACGGCCTACGGCTGAGGCCGTGGCAGCCGGACGACCGACCGGCCGTGCTCGCCGGCTACGCCGACCCCGCCATCCGGCGCTGGCACTGCCGCACAATGGACGACGACGAGGCCCGCGGCTGGATCGCCGCCTGGCCCGAGCGGTGGCGGCGGGAGACCGGCGCCGGCTGGGCCATGGTCGACGGCTGCGAGGTGCTCGGCCAGATCAGCCTGCGTCGACTCGAGCTCGCCGACGGCCTGGCGGAGGTTTCCTACTGGGTGCTGCCCGCCGCGCGGGGCCGGCGCAGCGCACCCCGCGCCCTGTCGGCGCTGGCCGGCTGGTGTTTCACCACTCTGGGGCTGCACCGGGTGGAGCTGTCCCACTCGACCGCGAACCCGGCATCGTGCCGGGTGGCCCAGCGCGCCGGCTTCCTCGCCGAGGGCACCATGCGTGGCGCGGCGCTGCACGCGGACGGCTGGCACGACATGCACGTGCACGCCCGCCTCGCCACTGACGCTGCCTGAAGACGGGCCGCCCCGCGCGGGAGAGGCAGCGCCGTCCGCGCCTTGGGCGCGGGTTGCTGGCACGACGGTGGGTTCGCGGTGTAACGCGGCGGCGCCGCCGGACCAATGAAGGGGTGCAACGGCGGCCCGAGGAGGGGACAGCCTATGAGTATCCCGAGTCCGGACGGCGATGACCTCGTCGCCATCGGCACGGATCCGGCGGCGTTCGAGGTGTTCTACCGCCGACATGTGGAGACGATCGGCCGGTTCGTCGCGCGTCGGGTCGACGACCCGCACACGGCGGCCGACCTGACGGCTGAGGTGTTCCTGGCCGTGATCGACTCCGCCGCTGGGTACCGGCCGGAGAGGGGCAGCCAACTGGCCTGGCTCTTCGGGGTCGCCCGCAACGTGATCGCCGCCGAGCACCGCCGGGTGGCCCGGCAGTTGCGAGCGAGCACGCGCGTGGCGGGACGCCGGCTGCTCGACGCGGACGACATCGCCCGGATCGAGGAGCGCATCGACGCCGAGTCGGCGGCCCGCCGCACCTATGAGGCCTTGCGGGGGCTGCCGGAGCGTACCCGCGCGCTGCTGGAACTCGTCGCCGTGGACGGCCTGTCGATGACGGACGCGGCCGGCGCGCTGGGAATGACCCCGGTCGCCGCCCGGGTCCGCCTGCACCGGGCCCGCCGCACCGTACGCCTGGCGCTCACTCACCCCGCACTCGTGCTGACGGAGGGACGATCATGATGACCGGCAACGGCTCGTCCTGGGGCAACTTCGAGGAACGCCTCCTCACCGAACTGAAGGAGCACGTCGGCGTCAGGGCGGCGGATGGGGCACTGGTCCGCTCGACCCGCTCCGGCCGGTGGCGTCCGTCGGGCTGGCGGCTGGCCGCGGTCGCCGGGCTGGTTGCCGTGGCGACCGTCGGCGGGCTGGTGGTCCAGACGACGGGCGACGCGCCGCCGACGGCGAGCGCCGCGCAGGTTCTCACCGACGCCGCGGCGGCGGCCCGGCAACAACCCGACCTGGTGGCGCGCCCGGGCCAGTTCCTCTTCGTCGAACTGCACGTCGCCCACCGGGATCGGCCGGATTCCGGCCCGTACATCTCGCAACGGCTCCAGCGGTGGGTGCCGGTCGGCGACGAGCCGACCTGGCAGCAGCGGAGGCGGTCGGCGGACCGCCCCGACGAGTGGCGGGACGACCCCGTCTCGCACCTGCCCCGGCCGCCCGGCTACTTCGTCGACCTGCCCACCGACCCGGAGCAGATGACCCGCTACCTGCGGGACCAGCCGCTTACGGTCCCGCTGCCCGCCGGCGCCGATCTGGAAGCCATCCGCAACGATCCTCAGACGCCGTTCGCCACCGGCATGTCGATGCTCGAGGGCTACCTGCCGCCTGAGTCGCTGGGTGCGCTGTTCCAGGCGATGGCCCAGGTGCCCGGAGCCCAGGTGCTGCCCGGCGAGATGCGCGACGCGGCGGGCCGGCGCGGAGTGGCGCTGCGGACGCCCGGCGTGTTCGGGGCCCACATCGACCTGATCTTCGACCCGGCCACCCACCGCTACCTCGGCACCCGCCGCGTCCTGGTACGGGACGGCAAGGAGTCGCTCTACAGCGACGTCGCCGTCGTCCGGATGGCGATCGTCGACCGGTCGGGGCAGGTGCCCTGAGCGGGCCGGCTTCCATAAGGAAGGTTTACAGTCCGAAGGCGGCGCGGGTAGCGTGCGGGTCAGATCGATCACCGCCGATCAGACGAGGCCTGGAGGTATCCGTGCGTCGCCGACCCACCACCATGACGCGGCTGCTGGCCATAGCCGCCCTCGGACTACCGTTCGTCCTCCCGGGCGCTCCGGCAGTCGCCACGCCCACCACCCCGACCCGACAACTGGGCGAGGTGATCCCCGCGCCGGTCGAGACCCGCCCCGACGCCCGGGGCACCTTCACGCTCGGCCGGCACACCGTCATCCGCACCTCGCCCGGCTCGGGTGCCGCCTGGCGGGTGGGCCGACAGCTCGCCGAGACGCTGCGCCCGGCGACCGGCTACCCGCTGCCCGTCCTGCCGGTGCGCGCCACGCCGCTGCCCGAGATCGCCCTGCTGCTGGGCGGCGCGGACGCACGCGTCAGTCAGGAGGGCTACCAGCTCGACGTCACCCGCCGCGGCGTGACGATCCGGGCGAACACCGCCGCCGGGCTCTTCGCCGGCACCCAGACACTGCGCCAGCTTCTGCCGGCCGAGATCGAGGCGTCGCAGCGGCAGCGGGTCACCTGGAGCGTTCCCGGCGGCCGGATCGTGGACTACCCGCGTTTCGCCTACCGGGGCGCGATGCTCGACCTGGCGCGGCACTTCCACACCGTCGACGAGATCACCGCCTACCTGGACCTGCTCAGCCAGTACAAAATCAACTACCTGCACCTGCACCTCAGCGACGACCAGGGCTGGCGCATCCAGATCGACTCCTGGCCGAGGCTCACCACGGTCGGCGGGGGCCCCGGCACCGGCGTCGACGGCGTCGGGCCTGGCTACCTCACCAAGGCCGACTACAAGGCGGTGGTCGCCTACGCCGCCGCCCGGCACATCACCATCGTCCCCGAGATCGACATGCCGGGACACACCAACGCCGCCCAGTCCACCTACGCCGAGCTCAACTGCGACGGGGTCGCGCCGGCGCCGCGTACCGACATCGCGGTCGGCTACAGCTCGCTCTGCATCGACGACGAGCTGACCTACCGCTTCGTCGAGGACGTCATCCGCGAGCTCGCGGCGATCACCCCCGGGCCGTTCCTGCACATCGGTGGGGACGAGGCCCACGCCACCACCGACGAGGAGTACCGCACGTTCATGACGCGGGTCCTGCCGCTGGTCGCGAAGTACGGCAAGCGCGCCTACGGCTGGAACGAGGTCATGCAGGTCGACCCGCCGACCGACGTGGTGGCCCAGTTCTGGGGCACCGGCACGACCAACGCCGACCTGGCCGAGGCCGCAGCCCGGGGCAACAAGGTGGTCATGTCGCCGGCGAACAAGGCGTACCTCGACATGAAGTACGACCGCAACACCCGCCTCGGCCTCTCCTGGGCGGCCTACATCGAGGTCCGCGACGCCTACGACTGGGACCCGGCGACCCGGGTCGCCAACGTCGGCGAGCAGTCGATCCTCGGCGTCGAGGCGCCACTGTGGTCGGAGACGCTGCGCAGCCTCGACGACATCGAGTACATGGCCTTCCCGCGGCTGCCCGCGATCGCCGAACTCGGCTGGTCGACGGCGGCCAGCCACGACTGGGAGTCGTTCCGGACGCGGCTGGGGGAGCAGGCGCCGCGCTGGCGGCTGCAGCAGGTCGACTTCTACCCGTCGCCGCAGGTGCCGTGGATCTGAGCAGGTGAGGTGGGGGTCCGGTTCGGACCCCCACCTCCGCGGTCGGCGCGCGTCCCGCCTCATCCGAGGATTCTCCGAGTGTATATACGCGAGGTATACCCTCGGTGTAGTCTCCTCGCATGAGCGTGCCACTGACCCTTCTCGGCCTCCTCGAACGAGAGCCCAGCCACGGGTACGACCTGAAACGCGACTACGACGCCTTCTTCGGGCGCGGCAAGCCCCTGCCGTTCGGCCAGGTCTACTCCACCCTCAGCCGCCTGGCCCGCGACGGCAAGGTGGTCATCAGCGACGTCGCCCCCGGCGCCGGCCCGGACCGCAAGCGCTACATCATCACCGACCTGGGCGCGACCGAGGTCGAGCAGTGGCTGACCCAGCCGGTCGAGCCGGAGCCTCACCTGCAGACGGTGCTCTTCGCCAAGGTCGTGCTCGCGCTGATGCTGGATCGTCCGGCCGACGACTACCTCGACACCCAGCGCAGCGCGCACCTGCATCGGATGCGCGAGCTCACCGAGGTCAAGCGCGCCGGCAACCTGGTCGACGCGCTGCTCGCCGACCACGGCCTCTATCACCTGGAGGCGGATCTGCGGTGGATCGAGATGACCGGCGCCCGGCTGGACGCCCTGCGGAAGGCGGTGCGGCCATGAGCGTCGTGATCGAAGCACGCGAGGTGGAGTTCTCCTTCGGTCGAACGCCCGCGCTGCGCGGCGCCAGCGTCGCCGTGGAGGCGGGCGAGATCCTCGCCATCATGGGTCCCAGTGGCTCGGGCAAGTCCACCCTGCTGCACTGTCTGGCCGGCATCCTCGTGCCCGACTCCGGTGAGATCCTCTTTGCCGGGGCCCGGATCGACACCATGGCCGAGACCGAACGCAGCAGCCTGCGCCGGGACCGGTTTGGCTTCGTGTTCCAGTTCGGCCAGCTCGTCCCCGAGCTCACCGCGGTGGAGAATGTCGCCCTGCCGCTGCTGCTCAGCGGCGTCCGCCGGGCGCAGGCGCTGCGCAAGGCGCGAGCCTGGTTCGAGCGCCTCGGCCTGGACGGCCTGGAGCAGCGCCGGTCCGGTGAGCTGTCCGGCGGGCAGGCGCAGCGCGTCGCCCTCGCCCGCGGCCTGGTCGCCGAGCCGCAGGTGCTCTTCGCCGACGAGCCGACCGGCGCGCTCGACTCGCTCACCGGCGAGCAGGTCATGGACCTGCTGGTCGACGCCGCCCGCGAGCAGGGCACCACGGTCATCCTGGTCACCCACGAGCCCAGGATCGCGGCGTACGCCGACCGTGAGGTCATGGTCCGCGACGGGCGTGTGAACGCGCCGGACCGGATCGCCTCATGATCGCCTTCGCGTTCCGCCTCGCCGTGGCCGGCGGCCGGGAGGCCCTCACCCGCCTGGTCGTCATCGCCGCCGCCGTCGCGGTCGGCACCGGGCTGCTGCTGACCACCCTCGCCGGGGTCAACGCCGTCAACGCGCAGCTCACCCGGTACGCGTCGGTGTATCCCAACGCCTCGACCGGCGGCGACGCCGACCCGCTGTGGTGGTCGACCCGGGACGACTACTTCCACGGCTGGCAGATAACCCGGATCGACGTCGCGGCGACCGGCCCGAACGCGCCCACCCCGAACGGCATTCCGGCCACCCCCGGGCCCGGGGAGTACTACGCCTCGCCCTCGCTGCGGACGCTGTTGGCCGCCCACCCGGCCGACCAACTGCGCGACCGCTACCCGGGGCGTGACCTCGGCGTCGTCGGCCCGGCGGCGCTGACCTCACCGGACACCCTGCTGGTCATCGTGGGCGGCACCCCCGACGAGGTCGCCAAGCTGCCCAACGCCAAGCAGGTCACCAGCGTCGGCGACAAACCCGCGCTCCCCGAGACCACGGTGAACCTCATCCTGGGCGTGATCGCCGGTGGGCTGCTCTTTCCGGTGCTGATCTTCATCGGCACCGCCACCCGGCTCAGTGCCGCCCGACGCGAGCAGCGCTTCGCCGCGATGCGCCTGGTCGGCGCGACACCGAAGCAGATCTCGGTGGTCGCCGCGGTGGAGGCGACCGCAGCGGCCGTCGCCGGCACCGCCGTCGGCTTCCTGCTGTTCTACGCGTTCCGCGGCCCGCTCGCGGGCATCCCGTTCACCGGCATGCCGTTCTTCCCCAGCGACATGTCGCTGGGCGTGCTGGACGTCCTGCTCGTCGCGCTCGGCGTCCCGGCCGGCGCCGCGGTGGCGGCCCAGGTGTCGCTGCGCCGCGTACGGATCTCGCCGCTGGGCGTCACCCGCCGGGTCACCCCCCGCGCCCCGCGTGCGTACCGGTTGATCCCGGCCCTGCTCGGTGTCGCGGTGCTGTTCTTCGCTCTCGGTTTCCGGCCCGAGACGTCCGACGGTCAGACGGCGGTGTTCCTGCCCGGCCTGCTGCTCATCATGGCCGGCCTGGTCTTCGCCGGCCCGTGGTTGACGATGGTCGGCGCCCGCGTCATGGCCCGGTACGCCAGTCGCCCGGCCACGCTCATCGCCGCGCGACGCCTCGCCGACAACCCGAAGGCCGGCTTCCGGGCGATCAGCGGGATCATGCTCGCGCTCTTCGTCACGAGCGTGGCCGTCGGCGTGATCACCACGATCGTCGCGAACCGCGGCCCGGCCCCGGTCGGCTCGACCGACGCGGGCACGGTGACAACCGTCTTCGACGAGAAGGCCTCGTCGGTGCCCGACACTCTCTTCGCCGACCTGCACGCGATCACCGGCGTGCGCTCCGCGACCGCGATCCGCGAGAACCCGGTCCTGACCGGCTCCAGCGAGGTCGGGGTGATCGCGTGCACCGACCTCCCGAGCGCGTACGGCCGGTGCGCCGAGGGCGCCACCGTCGCCGAGGTGCCGTCGGGCCTCAGCCTTTTCGGGGAATCGGCGTCGTCCACAAAGGTCTGGCACGCCGCGTCGGTCACGATCGACGATCTTCAGCGGCTGCCGGTGATGTCGATCGTCGTCGGCACGGACGGATCCGCCGCCGCCGTGGAGCGCACCCGCACCGTGCTCGAGAACGCCTACCCGACCTTCTGGGTGGGGCCGAACGTGCCCGGCGACTTCGAGTCGGACTTCGCCAACACGCTGCGCGGCTGGGAACAACTGGCCAACGTCGTCATCATCGCCAGCCTCGCGCTCGGCGGGTGCAGCCTCGCGGTCAGCGTGATCGGCGGTCTCACCGAGCGCCGACGTCCGTTCAGCCTGCTGCGCCTCAGCGGCGCACCGGTGCGGGTCCTGCGCAGGGTGGTCGCGCTGGAGAGCGCCGTACCGATGCTCGCCGTCACCGCCATCGCCATCGGGATGGGCTTCCTCGCCGCCCACCTGTTCCTCCGGGCGCAGATGGACTACACGCTCGTCGCGCCGGAACCGCGCTTCTACGTGATCATCGTCGTCGGGTTGGCCACCTGCCTCGGCGTCATCGCTGCCACGATGCCGCTGCTGGAGCGCGTCACCGGACCGGAGACCGCACGCAGCGAGTAGCCCTCCCACCTGGCGCGGCCGGGTGGGCGGGCGCACGGGCCGATCGGCGCCCCGTCACTGCGCACCCGGCCGCGGGGGGGGGGGGGGGGGGGGGGGGCGGGGGGGGGGGGGGCCCGGCCACGGCCCCCCCGGCCGCCCCCCCCGGGGCCCCCCGCCCCCGCGGCGACGCGGCCGTGCGGCCGGCTCAGCCGTTCGCCGCGGGCTGCTGCGGCGGCAGGTCGACCGGGTACGGCTGGTCGAAGTCGGCCGACCGGCTGACCTGCTCCCACGCGCTGGCCTCGGCGATCTGCTGCCGCGAGTAGTCCAGTGCCATCGTCGCCGCGAGGGCGCCGATCGGCAGGTGTGAGGGCAGGTCGCCGCGGTGCACCATGCGCACCAGGATCTCGGCGGCGCGCTTGGGGTCGCCGGCGGTCAGCAGCGGGTTGTTCTGCCGACGCAGGCCCACCGTGTCCGCGTACTCCGGCGGTACGTCGTGCACCGTCATCGACGAGCCCGCCCAGTCGGTGGCGAAGCCGCTGGGCTCGACGACGAGGGTGCGGATGCCGAACGGGGCCGTCTCGGCGGCGAGGACCCGGGTGAAGCCGTCGACGGCGAACTTCGCCGCCTGGTAGGAGCCCAGCCCGGGGCTGCCGCCGACCCGCCCGCCGATGGACGAGAACTGGATGATTGTGCCGCCGCGCTGCGCCCGCAGCACCGGCAGCGCCGCCTTCGACACGTGGTAGACGCCCCAGAAGTTCGTGTCGAACTGGCGTCGGAAGTCCTCGTCGGCGCCGGTTTCGATCGGTGCGAGGTTCGCGTATCCGGCGTTGTTGACGACCACGTCGATGCGGTCGAAGCGGTCGACCGCGGTCTGGATGGCGGCCACGGCCGCAGCCTGGTCACTCACGTCGAGGGCCACCGGCAGGATGCGGTCGCCGTACTGGTCGACCAGGTCAGAGAGCTGCTCAGGCGTCCGCGCGGTGGCGACGACCTGATCGCCGGCATCGAGCGCGGCGGTGGTGAGGGCTCGCCCGAAGCCGCGGGTCGAGCCGGTGATGAACCATGTCCTTGCCATGCATCTAGCGAAACACGGTTTCGTTATTAGTGCAACCGAGTTGTGTTAAGCTGGATGTGATGTTTCCGACCCCTCCGAAACGTGCCCGCAGCGGCGAGGCCAAGCAGCGTCGCGAACGCGCCATCCTCGACGCGGCGCGCTCCCTCGGCGCCCAGCGCACGGTCCGCGAGGTGACCCTCACCGACATCGCGGCAGCCGTCGGCATGCACAAGTCCGCCATGCTGCGCTACTTCGAGACCCGCGAGCAGATCTTCCTGACCCTCACCGCCGAGGGGTGGCGCGAGTGGTCCGCCGCCGTCCGCGCGGCCCTCGACACCCTCGACCCGGCCACCCCCGAGACCATCGGGGCCGCCCTCGCCGAGACGCTGACCGCTCGCCCCTTCTTCTGTGACCTGCTTTCCCAGGCCCCGCTGAACCTCGAACGCAACGTGTCACTCGACGCCGCCCACCGGTTCAAGACGATCGCCCTGAGCCAGGTCGCCGCGATCGTCGAGGAGTTGCGCCGGCACCTCGACGTCACCGAGCGCCAAGCGGTCGACGTCGTCGCCACCGCCACGAGCATGGCCGGCGCCCTCTGGCAGATGGCCGCCCCCGGCACCCAGCTGCGCACCCTTTACGAGACCCACCCCGAGCTCGCCCACGCCGCGGTCGACGTCGGCCCCCAGCTCACCCGCATCCTCACCGCGCTGCTGACCGGGATGCGGGCCGGCGCCGAAGCCACCACCTGACCGGCGGGCCCGCACCACCGGCGTGCCACGCCCACCGGGCGCGGGGCGTGGGCAACTGTCGGTCAGGTGTGGCACCATCCAGCACGTGACCAGCAGACCCGCCGAGGAGCAGCACCTGCGTGACCTCGCCCGGCTGCGCCGCGTCCGCGACCGCATCGACAGGGAATACGCCAAACCCCTCGACGTCGAGGCGCTCGCCCGCGGGGCCAACATGTCCGCTGGGCACCTCAGCCGCCAGTTCCGCCAGGCCTACGGCGAATCGCCCTACTCCTACCTCATGACCCGCCGCATCGAACGGGCGATGGCGCTGCTGCGCCGCGGCGACCTCACCGTCACCGAGGTCTGTTTCGCCGTCGGCTGCTCGTCGTTGGGCACCTTCAGCACCCGCTTCACCGAGCTGGTCGGGGTGCCGCCGAGCATCTACCGGGCCCAGGCCGCCCCCGCCACCGCGGAGATCCCCCCGTGCCTGGCCAAACAGGTCACCAGACCGATCAGGAATCGAGAAGCGCGGGCCAGCCAGCCGCAACTAGCGTGACGGCCATGAACATCACCATTCACTACGCCTTCCTCCCGCAGACCGACCCGGAGGCCGCCCTGGCCTTCTACCGCGACACCCTCGGCTTCGAGGTCCGCAACGACGTCGGCTACTCCGGGATGCGCTGGCTCACGGTCGGCCCCGCCGATCAGCCGGGCACCTCCATCGTCCTGCACCCGCCGGCCGCCGATCCCGGCATCACCGACGACGAGCGCCGCACCATCCTCGAACTGATCGCCAAGGGCAGCTACGGAGCCATCACCCTGGCCACCGACGACCTCGACGGCGTCTTCGAGCGACTGCAGGCCAGCGACGCCGAGGTCGTCCAGGAGCCCACCGAGCAGCCGTACGGTGTTCGCGACTGCGCCTTCCGCGATCCCACCGGCAACCTCATCCGCATCAACGAGCTGCGCTGAGCCGTCCCGCGCTCACCACCCTGGTCCGCACCACCGGCACAGATGGAGACACGATGAGCATGGCCACCCGGTCGCCCGGGCTGCACGACGCCGACAGCCACGATCTGATCCGCGTGCAGGGCGCGCGCGAGAACAACCTGAAGGACGTCAGCGTCGAGATCCCGAAGCGTCGGCTGACGGTCTTCACCGGCGTCTCCGGCTCGGGCAAGAGCTCGCTGGTCTTCGGCACCATCGCCGCGGAGTCGCAGCGGATGATCAACGAGACCTACAGCGCCTTCCTGCAGGGCTTCATGCCGACGCTGTCCCGCCCCGAGGTCGACATGCTCGACGGGCTGACGACGGCGATCATCGTCGACCAGGAGCGGATGGGCGCCAACCCCCGCTCCACCGTCGGCACCGCCACCGACGCCAACGCGATGCTGCGCATCCTCTTCAGCCGGCTCGGGCAGCCGCACATCGGCTCGCCCAACGCCTACTCGTTCAACGTCCCCTCGGTGAAGGCCAGCGGCGCCATCACCATCGAGCGCGGCGCCGGCAGGACGAAGACCGAGAAGGCGACCTTCAACCGTCTCGGTGGCATGTGTCCGCGCTGCGAGGGCATGGGCTCGGTCAACGACATCGACCTGGCCCAGCTCTACGACGACAGCAAGTCGCTCAACGAGGGCGCGCTCACCATCCCCGGCTACAGCATGGACGGCTGGTACGGCCGCATCTTCCGCGGCTGCGGCTACTTCGACCCCGACAAGCCGATCCGCAAATACACCAAGAAGGAGCTGTACGACCTTCTCCACAAGGAGCCGACCAAGATCAAGGTCGACGGGATCAACCTGACCTACGCGGGTCTCATCCCGCAGATCCAGAAGTCGTACCTGTCCAAGGACGTCGACGCCCTGCAACCGCACATCCGCGCCTTCGTCGAACGCGCGGTGACCTTCACGACCTGCCCCGAGTGCGACGGCACCCGCCTCACCAAGGAGGCCCGCTCGTCGAAGATCAACGGGAAGAACATCGCCGACGCCTGCGCGATGCAGATCAGCGACCTCGCCGACTGGGTCCGGAAACTCGACGAGCCCTCGGTGGCCCCGCTGCTCACCGGCCTACAGCACCTCCTCGACTCGTTCGCGGAGATCGGCCTGGGATACCTCTCGCTCGACCGGCCCGCGGGCACCCTGTCCGGGGGAGAGGCCCAGCGCACCAAGATGATCCGCCACCTCGGCTCCTCGCTCACCGACGTCACGTACGTCTTCGACGAGCCCACGATCGGCCTGCACCCCCACGACATCCAGCGCATGAACAACCTGCTGCTGCGACTGCGGGACAAGGGCAACACCGTGCTCGTGGTCGAGCACAAGCCCGAGACGATCGCGATCGCCGACCACGTCGTCGACCTCGGCCCCGGAGCCGGCACGGGCGGCGGCACCATCTGCTACGAGGGCCCCCTGGCGGGGCTGCGCAGCAGCGACACCATCACCGGACGCCACCTCGACGACCGGGCGAGCCTCAAGGAATCGGTGCGTGCCGCCGCCGGCGCGCTGGAGGTCCGCGGCGCGTCGACGCACAACCTCCAGGACGTGGACGTCGACATCCCGCTCGGGGTGCTCTGCGTCCTCACCGGCGTCGCCGGCTCCGGCAAGAGCTCGTTGATCCACGGCTCGGTCGCCGGCCGCGACGGCGTCGTGGTCATCGACCAGGGTGCCATCCGCGGATCGCGACGCAGCAACCCCGCCACCTACACCGGCCTGCTCGACCCGATCCGCAAGGCGTTCGCGAAGGCCAACGGCGTGAAGCCGGCTCTTTTCAGCTCCAACTCCGAGGGCGCCTGCCCCGCCTGCAACGGCGCCGGCGTCATCTACACCGACCTGGGCGTCATGGCCACCGTCGAAACCACCTGCGAGGAGTGCGAGGGCCGGCGTTTCCAGGCATCGGTGCTGGAGTACACACTGGGCGGCCGCAACATCGCCGAAGTGCTCGCGATGTCGGTGACCGAGGCCGAGGAGTTCTTCGGCGACGCAGAGGCCCGCACGCCGGCCGCCCACAAGATCCTCGACCGGCTCGCCGACGTCGGGCTCGGCTACCTCACCCTCGGCCAGCCACTCACCACCCTCTCCGGCGGCGAGCGCCAGCGGCTCAAGCTGGCCACCCAGATGGCCGAGAAGGGTGACATCTACATCCTCGACGAGCCGACCACCGGCCTGCACCTCGCCGACGTCGCGCAACTGCTCGGGCTGCTCGACCGGCTCGTCGACTCCGGCAAGTCCGTCATCGTCATCGAACACCACCAGGCGGTCATGGCCCACGCCGACTGGATCATCGACCTCGGACCGGGCGCCGGCCACGACGGCGGCCGGATCGTCTTCGAGGGCACCCCCGCCGACCTCGTCGCCGCCCGCGCCACCCTCACCGGCGAACACCTCGCCGACTACGTCGACCACTGACCGAGAACGCCGCACCGCCACCCGCAGCCCGAGGCGGGGAGGTCACCGCACCGCCCCGCCCGGCCGGGCCTTCTTCCGCCCCGCCACCGGAGGCTAGGCTTCGACGCATGTCCAGCTGGCGATGGCACGGCCGGGCGGCGAACACGGCCCTGATACTCGGAGTCGGCCTGGTCGCCCTCGTCGGCCTGCTGGCCCAGTCACGTGGCATCGACACCACCAACGACTGGGCGGCGCTGCTGGCCGTGCTGGCCTCCACCGGCGCGCTCCACCTGCGCCGCCGTCACCCGGTGGCGGTGGGCGTGGTGGCGCTGGCCGCCGTCGGCGCGTACGGGGCGTTGCTGCACCGCCCCGGCCCCATCATGCTGGTCTTCGTCGTCGCGCTCTACACCGTCGTCGACGAGGGCCACCTCGCGGTCGCCATCGGGCTCGGTGTCGCCTCCGTGGCCGCCTTCGCCCTCGCCGACGACTACGACCCCACCGCCAACACCGCGAACGGGGCCACGCTGCTGCACGCCGGCTGGCTCATCGCGGTCATCGTCGGCGTGACCCGCAACCGCCGGGCCTACCTCGCCGAGGCGCAGGCCCGCACTCTCGCCGCCGAGCAGGGCAGGGAGGAGGAGGCCCGGCGCCGGGCCACCGAAGAGCGGCTGCGCATCGCCCGCGAGCTGCACGACGCCCTCGGCCACCACCTGTCACTGATCAACGTGCAGGCCAGCGCCGCGCTGCACCGCCCCGACCCCACCCGCTCCCTGCAGGCGCTCACCGCCATCAAACAGACCAGCAAGGAGACGCTGCGCGAGTTGCGCACGACGCTCGGCATCCTGCGGCAGGAGGGCGAGGCGCCGAAGACGCCCGCACCCGGCCTGAACCGCCTCGACGAACTGGTCAGCACGGCCGGGCACTCCGGGCTGGCGATCCGCACCGAACTCACCGAGACCCGGCCGCTGCCGCCGGAGGTCGACCTGGCGGCGTACCGGATCGTCCAGGAGGCGCTGACCAACGTGACCCGGCACGCCGGCGCGACCACCGCGGTGATCCGGGTCCGACCCGACCGCGACGACGTGCTCGTGGAGGTCGACGACGACGGCACCGGCACACCGGGCCGGCCCGGCAACGGCATCCTCGGCATGGGGGAGCGGGCCCGAGCGCTGGGCGGCTCGCTCACCACCGGCCCCGGGCCGGACGGCGGCTTCCGGGTGCACGCCCGCCTCCCGCTGCGGCCCATACCGGCGGGAGCGCCAGCGTGATCCGGGTGCTGCTCGCCGACGACCAGACCCTGGTACGCGCCGGCTTCCGATCCATCCTCGACGGCGAGGACGGCATCGAGGTGGTCGGCGAGGCCGTCGACGGCGCCGAGGCGGTCCGGCTCGCCCGGCAGCTGCGACCGGACGTCGCCCTGCTCGACATCCGGATGTCGCGGCTGGACGGCCTGGCGGCCACCCGGGAGATCACCGCGAACTCCGACGTCCGCGTGATCATCCTGACCACGTTCGACCTGGACGACTACGTCTACGGCGCGCTGCGCGCCGGCGCCAGCGGTTTCCTGGTCAAGGACACCGAGCCGGCGGAGCTGATCCACGGGGTGCGGGTGGTGGCCCGCGGTGACGCGCTGCTCGCGCCGTCGATCACCCGCCGGCTGATCTCCGAGTTCGCCGCCCGGGCCACGCACCCGGACCCGCGGCCACGGCTGAACGCGCTCACCGAGCGGGAACGTGAGGTGATGGCGCTGGTCGCCACCGGCCTCTCCAACGACGAGATCGCGGCGCGGCTGGTGCTGAGCCCGGCCACCGCGAAGACGCACGTCAGCCGGATCATGACCAAGGCCCAGGTCCGGGACCGGGCCCAGTTGGTGATCCTCGCGTACGAGTCGGGCCTGACCGTCCCCGGCTGGCTCGCCGGCACCTGACAACAACCATCCGGGGACGCCACCCCGAGCTGTACGGCGATCGTCCGCCCGAGCAGGCCGGCCTTCACGCGCCTGCTCGGGCCGCATGGACACGCACGTGCCCGAGCTGCCCGGCGGACGCCCGCCGCGCCGCCTGCCGGGCGTTGGTGCCGGGTCAGTTGGTGCGGCGGGCGCGGGCCAGAGCCAGCCCACCGAGGACGATGCCGATCAGCCCCACCACCAGGGCCACGTAGGCCCCACCTCGGCCGTTGCCGGTGCCGATGCCACTGTCGGAGGTGGCCACCACCAGCCCGCCGAGGACGATGCCGATCAGCCCTGCCACCAGGGCCATGAGGGCGCCGCCGCGCCCGTTCGCGGTGCCGATCCGGGTGGCGGGACGGGCCAGAGCCAGCCCACCGATCACCACGCCGATCAACCCCACCACGGCGGCCACGGAGGCCCCGAGTCGCCCGGCGCTCATGGCGAAAACATCGGCGGCGGCCGGCTGGACCGAGACGTGCGCGGCCGCCGGTGCGGCGAGCCCGAACCCCCCGAGCAGGGCGGCTGAGGTGGCGGCAAGCAGGTGACGAACGTACATCTAGGATCCCCTTCGCTCGCTTGACGGGTACAGGCGGCAGCGTATGTACCGGCGTGGTCACTCGTCGTCATGCCGGAGTTGGCTGTGGGCGTACCACCCGGGTTGTCAGCGCTCGGGGCGGCGTACCCCCGCAGTTGTCTCCTCCGGCGAGCTGATCAGAGCTCAGCAGCAGGCGATCGCCGATATCTCGGATCGGACTGTTTGCATGGTCATCACCGGAACGGCCCGTACAGCACGACATTTGTCGTAGCGGAGGAGAACCTCTTCGCTACGGATGGTCATTGACCCGTCCGATCGATATAGATCACGCTGCATTAACCATGCATCTCTGGAGCTGACGGAGGTAGGGACATGGCAGTTGTGCGGCGATTGCTAGCCGTCGGAACTGTTGTCGGGGTGGTGATCATGAGTGCGCCCGCGGCGGCGAGTGCCACGGCGGACACACCCGGAATCGTGATCGAGAATGGAGTGACGCAACCGGTCTTCTCGTACGGCGAGGCGGTCCAGGAGGTCGTCTACGTCGAGGCACCGATGGACAGCGACGCCGACGGCCGCCGGGATCTGATCGAGGTCGACGTGATCCGGCCGGCGGAGACCGAGGCGGGCATGCGGGTGCCCACCATCATGGAGGCCAGCCCGTACTACGGCCGGGACGCCGGTGACCCGCTGCCGGATCAAACCCGCGGCTTCCCCGGCTGGTGGGACGAGTACTTCGTCCCCCGGGGCTACGCCGTCGTCCAGGTGGAGATGCAGGGCACTTCGCGCTCCTTCGGCTGCCCAACCACCGGCGGACCCGAGGACACAATCAGCATCAAGGCGGTTGTCGACTGGCTCAACGGCCGCGCGCCGGGCTTCCACCACGACGGAAGCGCGGCGATCGCCGACTGGAGCACCGGCAACGTGGGGATGCAGGGTGTGTCCTACGTCGGCACCCTGCCCAACGCGGTCGCCACCCAGGGCGTGCCCGGCCTCCGGACCGTGGTGCCCATCTCCGCGATCTCCAGCTGGTACCGGTACGTGAACGACCAGGGGATCGCCTGGTCGACCTGGAGCGAGAACGTCGACAACCGGTACACCGAGTACCTCGCGGACTATGTGTCTGTCGGCCGGACGCTACCGGGATCGGTGACGGCACCGGCCTGTGAGTCGGTCATCACCGGAATCGGCGACGCCGAGGAGGCCAGCGCCTCCGACTTCACCCCGTTCTGGCAGGAGCGGAACTACCTGCCGGACGCCAACAAGATCAAGACGGTCGACACGTCCGTGTTCATGGTGCACGGCCTCACCGACTTCAACGTCAAGACCATGCACTTCGCCGACCTCTGGCGTGAGGTCGAGAAGCGCCAGATGCCCCGCAAGATCTGGCTCCACCGCGGCGCGCACGTCAACCCGACCAGCTTCCGCCTCACGGAGTGGCAGGCGGTCATGCACAGGTGGATGGACCACTGGCTGCATGACATCCCCAACGGGGTCATGAACGAGCCGATGGCGGACATCCAGCGTCCCGACGGCACCTGGGAAACCCACTCGAACTGGCCGGACGCAGACGCCAAGAACGTGAACCTGCGCTTCGGTCCGACGACGGCCGACGCGGCGGGCACCCTGTCGCTCGACGCGCCGAACGGCAACCCCTCGCAGAACTTCGTCGACCAGATCGAGTCGCAGGCAGTCAAGATCGGAAACGCCGAGCAGACCAAGCCCGGCCGGCTCGCGTACGTGACCCCTCCGCTCGCGGCGGACGTACGCCTCTCCGGCACGCCGCAGCTGGCGGTCCGGATGTCGACAACGGGCGAGACGGCGCTGCTGTCGGCCCTTCTCGTCGACTACGGCGCGGGGCCGACCGTCGCCCTGGCGGGCAAGGACCCGCTGGAGGTAGTGCAGGAGTCCTGCGAGCCCGCGGACCTGGCCGGTCGGACCGGATGCGCCGAGCCGATGGAGGCGAGCGTCGAGATCACGCCGGAGCGCGTCCTGGCCTGGGGCCACATCGACGTGAAGAACTCGCCCGACCTTCGGCAGAGCCACGCGCTGACGCCGGGCGAGGAGTACAACGTGCGGTGGAAGACCCTCCCGTCCGAGCACGTCATCCCGGCCGGGCACCGGATCGGCGTCGTCATCACCGGTAACTACAACGCGAACCCGACGTCGAACCGCCCGGCGCGCGACGCGGCCGCGGTGGGCAGCCAGGTCACCGTGTACCTCAACGGCAGTGCCCTGACGCTTCCCGTCGTGGGGGGCACGGACGTCCTGGGCTTCTGACCAGGAAGTCCCGTTGTTGACTGCGTGAACGAGCGGACGGTCCCTCGCCAGGGCTTGGCGCCGGGGTGAGGGACCGTCCGCCCGGTGACGCGTCATGCCGCCTCGAGCCTGCAGCCGGCCTTGCGGCTGGGACGAACTTTTCATCATCTGAGCAAAAGTTAACGCGTGGTCGACGAATGTCATCCCCCTGATCACGCACCGTACTCGACCTTGACACCCACAGTAGGACGTTGTTGGCTCGGCAGCCAACGGAGCTGTGCATGCCCATGCGGCAGAAGGGACAACGATGCGTCGACGTGCATTCCTGGGTGGGGTGGCCGGCGTTGGGGCAGGTGCGTTACTGCCCTCGCTGGCTCACGCCGACCCGCAGTCCATCCCCAACGGTCCATGGAACCAACCAGAGCAGGTCGTCCAGAAGGCGGCACTCACCGCCAACACGGAACTCGGCCCGAAGCTCGAGCAGATCGCGGCCCGGTCGAAGGGCCGCATGGCGGTGGAGGTCGTGGGGCGATCCGCGGCCGGCTGGCCCATCCACCTCGCCCGGTTCGGAGAGCCGTCGTCCGGCAAACTGCCTGTCCTCATCCAGACCCAGATCCACGGCGGCGAGCCGCTGGGCACCGAGGTCGTGCTGCATCTCATGCAGACCCTCGCCACCAGTTCGCACCCGACCGTACGCGGGATCCTGGACCGACTCGCCCTGTGGTTCATCCCGCGACTGAACATGGACGGTGCGGACTTCCGCAACGCCGAAGGCTTCCTCGTGCAGCGCCGGCAGAACACGCAGGCGTGGACGCCGGGTGAGTGGGGTCTGGTGGGCGGGACGCCGGCACCGTGGTACCTGCCTCGATCGCTGCTGCAGCCCGGCAGCGTCTCCGGTTACGACATCAACCGCGACTTCCACCCCGACCTGACCTTCCGGTTGCGGCCCGGAGACGAGCCGCTGCTGCCCGGGGCGTCGGAGCTGCCCGGCTTCTTCGTGACACCGGAGGCGCGCACGTCAGCCGCGGTCTTCCAGCGACTACGCCCGTGGTTCTTCATCGATCATCACCACCGCGGCAGCAACACCCAGTCGGAGACCGACAACCAGCTCACCACCCTGCAGGTCATCGGCCTCGTCACGCAGGGGACGGCGGCGTTTCCGCTCGACCCGGCCGTGCGCGATCTCAGCTTCCGGGTCAACGTGCTGGTCTGGGACAAGCTGCGCGCCCTCGGCAACTCGCCGTTCGGCGGAATCACCCGCTACCCCGACGTCGAGCTACCCGGTACGGCGCTCGGATCGTACGCGCTCAACGGCTCCGGGATCATGCTCTACGAGACGCGTTCGGTCGCCCAGAAGTCGATGGGCATGCTGATCCGGCAGTCGCTGATCGGCATGGGCGCCACGCTGGAAGCGGTCGCGTTCGATCAGCTCGACACCATCGACCCGGCCAGGTATCTCGACATCCCGCCGGCCGGGCCGTCCATCGGCAACCCGCGTTCCGACCTCTGAGAAAGGCGCGACGATGCGCAGAATCCTGACCACGATGACCGTGGCCAGCCTGCTGGCCGCCGGATTGACCACTGCTACGCCCGCGCTCGCGCAGAACCCGGGCGGGCCCTGCCTCCAGCCGGGGCAGACCGTCAGCCTGTCAAGCGTCGCCGGGTACGCCGACGTTGTCCAGCAGCTCAACCAGATCGAGCGGACGAGCAACGGCCGCGTGGCCGTCGACTCCGCCGGGACGTCCGGCGAGGGACGTGAGTTGTTCTACGCGACCGTGGGCACCGGGCCGACCACCTTCTGGCTGCAGGCCCGCATCCACGGCAATGAGTTGCACAGCACCGAAGCCGTCCTGCAGATCCTCAAGTACCTCGCCGGTGGTTCCCCCGAGGCACGGGCCATCCGGGAAAAGCTCACCGTCGTGGTCATCCCGATGTACAACCCGGACGGCAGCGAGGCCAACATCCGGCAGAGCACCACCCCGACCCGGGTCGACCTCAACCGCGACTGGGAGAACTTCGCCCAGCCCGAGTCGGTGGCGTTCTGGAAGCTGTGGCGTGACGTCGCCCCAGAGCTGGCACTCGACCTGCACCACATGAGCGAGGCGCCGGTGGTGGCGGGGACCGACGACCTCAACCAGTTTCAGATCGGTGCCCGCTCGATCGCCCCGAACCGGATGACGGATGAGCAGTGGCGCACCAACCGGCAGATGGCCATGGTCAGCGTCGAGGCGCTGGACCGGTACGGGCTGGCCAACGTTGCGCACTACCCGCTCATCGACATCACCAACGCGGTGTTGAGCCGGATGCTGATGGGCGGCACCGCGCCCGCTGGTGAGCAGCCGGTGCCGGGTACGCCGACCAAGGGCGCGATCTTCTATGAGGTGCGCTCGGTCGGGCAGAAGAGCAACGGGCAGCTCGAGAACCTGTTCCGGGTGCCGACGATGGCGGTGCTCCTGGCTGCCGCTGACGGTTCGCTGGCCGGGCAGGACATCTCGGCGTACCCGGCCGTGCCGTTCGCCGAGTCCGGGACCTGCGGTCAGTTCTGATCCCTACCGCACACCGGCGCCCGCAGCCGTGGCTGACCGCGGCGCAGGGGAGGGGCCCCCGGTCACCGGCTCGGTGACCGGGGGCTCCTCCGCGTCAGTCGAGGTCGAACCGGTCCAGGTTCATGACCTTGACCCACGCCGCGACGAAGTCCTGGACGAACTCCTGCGCGATGGCGCGGAGCTGGGAGCTCGCGCCGAAGACGAAGAAGGAGACGTGCACGGCCGGGTGATCCGCATCGGCCGCGAGGCCCTGCGCTAACCAACGACGACGAGATCGTCGACCGGGCGGTCGCCGTGCAAGCCCTCGCCGGCCGGCCTGTCCGGCTGGTCACCTACGACACGAAGATGGCCATGCGCGGCCGCCACGTCGGTCTGCGGGTGCACAGGCTGGAACAGGCGGAGAAGGAAAAGGAAGACGAGAAGCAGCCGCGGCGGCGCCGTGGCCGAACCCCCTGACCGGCGTCGGCCTGTAACGGCGGCCTCCCCTTGCGGGCGGACCTGACCAGCACTGCCGTTGGCTTTGGGTTGGAAATTACGGACGGGCTTGAACACTTCCTACGGCCTCGGGTTAGCCGGTGACTACGACCTTGCGAAACCGGCGCTGAGGGCGGCTCGTCGGGGACTAGCAGTACACTCCGGGCCCGATGATGTCCTCGCCGATACAGCGCGCGACCGCGACGGGCCGGATCACCCACGTCACCCGCCGCCGCCTGGTTGAGGGGTTCGCGGCCATGCCCACGGCACACTGGAGCGGCGACCTCGACGAGCCAGACTTCCTGGCCCGGCTCTACCCGCTCGAAGAGATGCCGAGCAACGACCCGCGTTACGACACCGCCGGTCGCGACATCTTCCAGCACCGTGTGCTCAACCCGCTCGACTGGCCCGACGACTGGATCTTCAGAGATGAGCGGTTCGGGCTGGCGGACAACGACGAAGCACTGCTGGCCTTCCTCGTCGAGATGCTGCACCCCGAGGTCCGCACCAATCTTGCCGAGGTCGAACAGCTTCGGGACTTCCTCAACGAGGTGCTGATCCACGACGGCTACGAGATCGTCCAGGTCGATGCCATCAGCGGTGCCCCGATCTTCGACTACCGCCTGATCGGCTCCGGCGTGCGCGGCTCCATGAAGAACCTCATCTTCGCCGCGCTCGGGCCCAAGCCGGAGATCGTGCTGGACGACGCGGTCAACAACGACCTGCACTTTGTCCGCAACGCCGAGAACTGCCTGGTGTACGACCGGCCGCTGGGCGCACACGGCCTGACCTGGGCCGAGCTGACCGACTGGTGGGCCGATCGACAAGGGATGACCGGCGAGCCGTACCGGGACATCTCACGCAGCCTCTATCGCAGACTGGACCAGTCGCTCGGCGACAACGACGCCGAGCGGCGCATCCTGCGCACCTACGCCGGGCGCTACGTCCGGCTCGGTCCCGACATCCCGGCCCTGATCCCGCAGGTCTACCTGCACTACGACCCATACACCGCGACCGAGCGACGGGCACCCGGCCCGCTCCCACGTCAGCGCATGGACTTCCTGCTGTTCCTGTCTCACCGGGCCCGTGTCGTCATCGAATGTGACGGCAAGCAGCACTACGCCGACGCCGACGGTCGCGCCGACCCGCGCCAGTACGCCGACATGATGCGCGCAGATCGCGACCTTCGCTTGAAGGGGTACGAGGTGTACCGCTTCGGCGGCGCCGAGCTCGTTGACGACGATGTCGCACAGCACCTGCTCAGCGCGTTCTTCGACCGCCTGCACCAGCGGTACCACTCATGACCGGGACGCAGGCACCAGTACCGTGTCGGTGTCTTCGCCTACAGTGACACCCGTGCCCGAGGGACGCCACGGTGGATAGCCAGACGAGCCAGGAGCTAGCCACCGTGTCGCAGATGCTGGTCCAAGCCGGGAACCAGCACACGGCGCGGCTGCTGTCACTGGCCGAGCAGGCAGAGATCGGGCAATCGCTGCCCTGGGAGCCCGCGCCCGTTCCCGTGGTGCTGCGCGTACATCCCGCGTTCGTTGGGCTGTTTCGGCCGGCGGATCTGCAGGTGATCGCAGCGCAGTTCGATCGGGTCCGACAGTGGGGGAACGGCGACCGTCACCAGGTGAGCATCGCACCCGTGCTCGCCGACCCCTTCGTCCGCAATGACCTGGGCAGCGGCACGGACGCCATGCAGTTGCGCGACGAGATCGCCGAGACATTGTGGCAGGAGGTCAGTGCCACCAAGCTCCCGGACGTCTGTCGGGCGCTCGGGCTCGATGATGGCGACGTCGACGAGGCGATGGCCAGCAAGCGCGCGTACGTGCGCAGCCGGACCAGCGACTACACCCTGGACCAGCTGTGTCAGCTCGGCTCACGTGTCGTCGAGCAGCATTACCGTCCGCGGCTATGGGGGCTGCTCCAGGTGCACGCTGGCCGGCGTACCGGAGTCGACTCGCCGTTCAAGAACCTCATCTTCGCCGCGGACGGTCCCAAACCGGAATTGGTGCTGACCGACGCGGTGAGCAACACCATCGAGATCAGCAAGAACGGCGAGTTCTGCCTCGTCTACGACCGCGGCTTGGACCCCGGCGGGTTGAGCTGGCGGCAACTGGTCACCTGGTGGACCGTAACCCACACTGAGCCCGGGACCAGCGAACAGGAGGCCGGTCGGCAGCTGTACCTGCGTCTCCGGCGCTCGCTGGACCGCGACCGCAAGCCCTCGGACCCGCCCGGCCCCGAGCGGCAGGTATTCCGCGCATACGGCGAACTGCTCCGCGAACACGGCTTTGACCTGCCGGCGCTGATTCCACAGGTCTACCTGCACTACGACCCCTACACCCGGGCCCAGCGGCGTGAGCCGGGACCGCTACCGCGCCAGCGGATGGACTTCCTGCTGCTGATGCGCGGCCGTTGGCGGCTCGTCATCGAGTGCGACGGCAAGCAGCACTACGCCGAGGACGACGGGCGGGCAAGCCCTCGTCGCTACGCCGAGATGGTCGCCGCAGATCGGGAACTCCACCTGGCCGGCTACGAGGTCGTGCGCTTCGGCGGCGCGGAGTTCCAGTCGCAGGAACAGTCTCTGCCGATGCTGCGCCGCTACTTCACCCGGTTGTTCATCGGCCACGGCTACCTGCCTGAATCCGCAGCGTGACATCGCTGGTCGACGGCCGGGAGAGCACGCCGCCAGCTCGGGCAGCAACCACCGAATGACGACCCGGCACCACGGCTGGGCCAACGCGAGCACACCGGGACGTAACCCTGACCCGACACGGATGGCGACCGGCCTGCCGGTAGTAAGCAGCGAGAAACCAACGGTAACGCTGGTCAGAGCCGGTACCGCAGGATGGCGGGACCGCTCGTGCCGACGACCAGCTGACCAGCGCTACCGTTGATTCCGGACTGAAAACTACGGCTGGGCCAAATCAGCGCGTCGTCACCCATCTCGGGGAAGCAGTTATCGCTGCCCATCGCGAAGGCGCCCCAACGATGAAGGACACCAGGACCAGCCCTAGCAGGCCGAACGTGCCGAGCAACGCGACCAGGCTCGACCGAGTGCGCGTACGGGCCGAGTCGGGATACAGCGGCTCCATCTTCGGATGCACGAGAGGGCACGCTATCGCAGGTCCGCAACACACTTGGGCGGGCGACGGAGACCTAGTGGTGGTCACTGGCGCTCTTCCCAGCGGGAACACCAGAGCCGCCTCTGCAGCGACGATGCTACTGGCCCGCCGGTAGTTTCCAGCCTGAACCGGCGCAGATGATGGCCCGGCCCCCGATCGGCGGTTACCGGGGCCAGGACCCGACCCACCACGGCGTCCGATGGCCAGTTGCGCCCGGGCTCGGTCGAGGGGACTACCCTCGCCGTCATGAGCGGATCACTGGAGCCCCGCCCGGCCGGCACTGTCGCGACTGGATCGCCCGAGACTGCCCTTGCAGGGCTGCAGTCCTTCGAGGTCATGATCCTCGACCGTCTCGCCGCGGCCGGCCTTCCGACCCAAGGCATCCTGGTCGATCTCGGCCAGCGGGACGTATTGATGCGGACCGCCCCATTCGCGCTCACCGACCTGACTCCCGAGAAGCTGATCCAGTCCAGCTACATCTCCAAGATGATCATTGCTGGGTCCGTGGGCCTGTTCGACGCGGCGCTGAACTACCTCTGGGACGAGACCGTCCTGGAGCTTCGCAAGCGTGTCGTGAACTTCGACTTGCAGTACTTCTACGAGGTCGCCGAGAAGTCCGACAAGAGGCGCCAGGAGCTCAAGACCGAGGATGACCTGCCCAAGCTCGACGACCAGAAGCTTCTCACTGGTTGCCGTGAGATCGGTCTGGTCAGCGAGATCGGCTTCCAGGAGTTGGAGCTTATCCGCTACATGCGGAACTGGGCCAGCGCGGCCCACCCCAACCAGGCCGAGTTGAACGGCCTCCAGTTGGCCAACTGGCTAAGCGTCTGCATCCGGAACGTCATCACGCTGCCCTACGACCACATCACCGCTGAGGTGAAACGGCTTCTGGTCAAGGTGAAGGAGCAGCGGCTGGACGACAGCACGATCAGGGAGATCAGCGCCTTCTTCGTGAACCTCCCGGCCGCCCAGGCCGACCCACTCGCGTCCGGACTTTTTGGCCGATACACCGATCTGACCACCACACAGGACACCCTGGACAACATTCTGCGGCTCTGGCCCGCGCTCTGGAACCGGACCTCGGACGAGATCCGCTACAACTTCGGGTTCCGGCTCGGCCGGTTCCGCGCCAACGGCGATCAGGCCGAGGCGACCCTCGCCCGGCAGCTGATCGACCTCGTCGACGGCGCCGCCTATCTGACGGTCGAGGAACGGTCCTGGGAGATCGACAGCACCCTCGATGAGCTTCGCGACGTGCACTACGCCTGGAGCAACTTCTACAACGAGCCGCCGGTCGCCCGTCGGCTCCGTGAGGTCGTTGGCCAGAACAGCGCCATTCCGGCCAGTCTGAATCGGAAGTACGTCCTCGGCCTCGTCGAGGTCTTCCTGACCAACGGCAGCGGCGTTGCGGTCAGCGCCGACCCGATCTATCAGGAGCTGATCGAGAAGTTCACCCCCGAGCAGGCGTCAGTGGCGCTGAGGTCGTTCACCGACCCTGACGTCGTCGCCAAGCTGCACCGGCCGCTCTCCCAGCAGAAGTGGGCCCAGCTCCTTCAGATCATCGGGCACAAGCTCACCGGCCGGAACGAGCGCGAGCTGTTCGATGCCGTTCAGGCCTTCGCCGGCGAGCCCTTCCATCTGGCCAAGGACGCTGGAATCAAGCTCCAGCTCCAGCGATTCCCGAACTAGAAGCCCGGCGGCCATGGTCGGCGCCACCGTCCGCGCGTCGACGGTCGTGCGTCCGGCGCGTCGCGGACGGGGGGCTCCGGTGACCCATCATGGCGTGCCGCCGGGTGCCTTGACCCCGCACCCCTGGACAGACAGCCCCAACGAGTGGACATCGCAGTAGACCAAGGACGGCGCCGACACCCGTAAGCAGACGCCGGTTGACCCTAGACGCGCCGAAGCACACAGACGACCTTGCCCATGATGACCGCGTGTTCTGCGGAGATCACCTCGTAGAGTGGATTTCGGGGGACCAGCTCGATGCGACCGTCGCAGGTCCGGTAGGCCTTGACCGTCGCCTCCCCCTCGATCATGGCAGCAACGATGTCGCCGTTCTCGGCGACCGCCTGCTGGCGCACAACCACGACGTCTCCGTCGCAGATTGCCGCCTCGATCATGGAATCGCCCTTAACCATCAATGCGAACAACGTGCCGTGCCCTACCAGGGCGCGAGGCAGCGCCAGCTCGTCCTCCACGTGTTCCTGAGCGAGGATCGGGGCGCCAGCAGCGATAGTGCCAAGCACCGGAACTTTGACACCTGGCTCGTCTGCTCCGTTCGATGTTGTACCAACCTGCGCCCTGCGGATGTCGACCGCCCTGGACGCGTTTGCCTCACGACGCAGGAGGCCACGCCGTTCCAGCATGTTCAAGTGGTGCGCCACGGACGAGGGGGAGCCAAGCCCGACTGCTGCGCCGATCTCGCGCACCGTGGGTGGGTAGCCGTGCTGCAGGATCCAATCGCGTATCACAATCAGGATGCGCTGCTGCTTGGCACTGATGTGGGGCGGCTCGGCTTCAGCCCCATCGGAGGTTGTCATCCACGGACAATACAACGAATTTAGAACGCGCGTACTAACACGCTTGGTGCGGGCGCCGGTCGCCCGGCATCGGCACCGCGTACGGCACGGCGGGCATCATCGGGTACCCGAACCCCTCGGGCTCCCCGCCGGGAGGCGGCGAAGCCGTATCCAGACGTGCGTTCTGAGGCAGGCGTGGGTGTAGCCGATGTTGTCGCCGATCACCGTCAGCCGCGAACACGTGCCCGGCTGTGGGAGGTTCGTCTCCACGAACAACCGCCGCTGCACATCCGATCTGGCCTCGTTAGGATATGAGGCTCAAAGCGACCGCCACCGGCAGCTGGCTGAATCTCCTTCCGGTCTTCGGTACGGCCGATCGATATTCGGTTGAAATCAACTCGGACCCCGGCGTGGCCCGCTGAATGTCCTCCGCCTTCGGCCATGCGACCGCTACTATCATGGTCGATCAATTCAGAGAGCCTCGCGGTGGCGGAGCACCAGCGGCTGCGAGTCGGGTGGTGGCACCCATCTGCACCGCGGCATCCGCCTCTGCTCGCCCAACCGGTACATGACCCCGTAGACGGGATGACCCTTGACGGTGAGCACCTCGGCACCATCGTCGATGGCGTCGTCGTCCGGTCCGGGGCGCGGATCCTCCGGGTGGCGAATGGATCGGTCAACCCTTCTCAGGCTGACGCACTAGGTCTGCGACCCCAGCTACATCTCGCCGAAGTAGCCCTCTTCCTCGCCCACCAGCGTACGGAGCAGCGGGGACATCCGCCCTGCGCTGGCGGGTGGAGTGGCGCGGCCGCGACGGGCCACTGCGCTTGCTAGGGACGGTGCTAACGGTCTGCCCGCCGCGGCCCGTCGGCCTGACACCCAAGCACCTGCGGCCGATTGACCAGTTCATCGAAGACCTCCACGCTTGATCAGTTCGCTTCCGTCCGGCCCTCCACGGGCCGGCGCGGTGGCTGACTGGTGTGCGGCAGCTGGAAAGGACACACGACTCCCCGTGACGACGCGATACAACCCACCGCCGAACTGGCCCCCGCCCCCGGCCGGGTGGACGCCCCCGGCCGGCTGGACGCCGGACCCGGCATGGGGCCCTCCGCCGCCGAAGTGGCAGCTCTGGGTCGATGAGGAAATCCCCCTGTTCGGGGCCCGCGGCAAGGCGCGAGAGTTGGCCGCCGAGAACGGTGAGCTGCAGAAGAAGCTGAACGCGTGGCATGCCGAGGCCACCAAGCTGCAAGGCCAACTGAACCAGCGCCAGGGTGAGCTCACCCAGCTGCGAGGCGAGCACGACCGTCTGCAGTCCGAGATGCGGCGCCTGGGGCAGATGGCGGCGTTCGAGCTGGAGCAGTACCGCGACCGGCTGACGCAGCAGACAGCCGAGCTCGAACAGCGAGTGGGCGCGCTGAGCCAGCAGGTGGTCGTCACCGAGGAGACCGTGCTGCTGCAGGAAGCCGGCGTGTACGAGTACCGGCACCCGCTGACCGACGCCGTCGCCTACCAGAGCAAGCTCGCGACCGTCCAGGACCAGATCAAGGCTATGGCCATGAAGGATGGTGGCGCCGTCCAGGCGGACACCCGCGTAACCATCTCCGGTTCCGAGGCCAAAGGACGGGCCATGGTCCGGGACTACTCGAAGCTCATCCTGCGCGCCTACAACGCTGAGGCCGACAACCTGGTTCGCGGCCTCAAGCCCTACAAGATGGACTCGGCCATCGAGCGCCTGAACAAGGTGGCGGAGACGATCGCGCGTCTGGGCAAGTCGATGGACATTCGGATCTCCAACGACTACCACCGCCTGCGCAGGAAGGAGCTCGAGCTCACTGCGGACTATCTGGCGAAGGTTGCCGAGGAGAAGGAGCGGGAGCGGGAGGAGAAGGCGCGCCTGCGCGAGGAGCGGAAGGTCCAGCAGGAGATCGAGCGCGAGCGCGCACGCCTGGAGAAGGAGAGGCAGCACTACGTCAATGCGCTCGCCGCCCTTCGGGCCAAGGGTGACGCCGAGGGCGTGGCCCAGATGGAGGAACGCCTCGTCGAGGTCGAGGCGGCGGCGGAGGCCGTGGACTATCGGGCCGCGAACGTTCGCGCCGGGTACGTCTACGTGATCTCCAACATCGGAGCGTTCGGCGAAAGCATGGTGAAGATCGGCATGACCCGGCGGCTCGACCCGCTCGACCGTGTGCGGGAGCTCAGCGACGCCTCGGTCCCGTTCAACTTCGACGTGCATGCCCTGTTCTTCTCCGAGGACGCCGTCGGCATCGAGACCCAGATGCACACCCGCTTGGCGGATCGCCGCGTGAACCTCGTCAACCAGCGCCGCGAGTTCTTCCACGTCACCCCTCAGGAGGCCAAGACGCACCTGCTCGCGCTGACCGGCAACCTCTTGCAGTACGACGAGGTGCCTGAGGCCCTGGAGTACCGGCAGAGTCTCACCAGCGTGCGGGTGGAGCCGTTGAGCGGCACCAGCAGCGCGGCAACTGCCGACGGGCCCAACGCCTGACCGTCTGGCCCGCCAGGCGCGGGCCGGCGCGGTGGATGAGCGATCAGCGGCAACCAGTACCGAAAGCAGTTGCTCGCTCGTCGTGCCCTAGCTCAGCTTCCACTCAGCCGGCTGCCCCTGGTTGGCCCCTCCCTCGTACACCGCGACGGACGGTTTGCTGGGCGGCATTCCCGCGTCACCATGGACCTGCCCGCTTGTTCACGCTCGCGCCAGGGCATGTCGGCCGATATCGAGCCAACTTCCGGTTCACCGGCTGCGCCGGTGAACCCAGCTGGTTCTACGAGGAATGGGTGGTACACGTCAGCAACGGCCAGGTCGAGCCTGACCGGTTCATCCAGGGCGCACCGGACCGCGACGTCGACGACCGCGTGCATCTCTACGGCGGACGACACGGCCAGAAGGCTATAGCCATCGCCGACAGGCCAGGCTGACGCGCTGACGGCGGCAGAAGAGTGCACCTGGCCCCCTGTTCTCGGCCGGGCCCTCCGTGCTTCCGTGACCTATCGTGCTCATCGTCGAATACAGACCGGAGGTAGCTGATGGCTCGAACACAGCTGTACCTCGTCCGCCACGGCGAACAGGATCCGGCGTCCGGTCACGCCTCGGACGGAGGCCTTTCGCAACTCGGTCGCGAGCAGGCGGACAGGCTGGGCCGACGGCTGCGTACGGTGCCCTTTTCGACGATCCACCACAGCCCGTTGGCCCGGGTGGCCCAGACCGCCGACATCATCGCCGGCCATCTCCCACAGGTGCCACGACACGACTGCGACCTTGTAGCGGACCGAACGCCGGTGCCCTCCGCCGGACAACGTGGCCGATACCCGGGCCGGTGGCTCGACTGGCTCGATGGCGTGCCCGACGAGGAGCGCGACGAAGACGCGACGGCCCTGCAGGCCGCTGTCGAACACTTTGGTGTCACCGGCGACAACGACCGGCACGAACTGCTGATCACGCACAACTTCGTGATCGGGTGGTTCGTCCGCCACATGCTTGAGGCCCCGGTGTGGCGTTGGATCGGCCTCAACCAGGACAACTGCGCGATCACCATCGTGCAGTGAAATTCCGACCGACCGCCGACCTTGGTTAGCTTCAACGACACCGGGCACCTGTAGCTGTGCGGCATGCGCTCTTCGGCTAGGAGAGGGCGCCGTCCCTGACAGCTGCGAACTCGGTGGCGTGAGCTCTGGGTCAGGCGTGAGGATGCGTCCATGGCCTGTGATCCGTCGCTCGCTCGCGCTCGACAGGTCTGGCTTGAGATGGCTGGTGTTCCGATGGCCTTTCCCGCTGACGGCGGCGTTGACGTGGCCGTCTCGACCGGATCGCGGATCTCCCCGCCGGGTTGGATCGGAATCGTCGCGTTGGGCGACGCCGCCATCATCACCGTGCCGGCCAACAGTTGGGTCGGGACCGTTCGCGAGGTGCTGCAGGGTCTGCCGGTCGAGGTTTTGACCAACTCTGACCGGCTGGCGCAGTCCTGCCGGTCGCCGAGGTGCTGGGTCCGGCGAGCCTGGCTTACCTCCATGTAGGCGACTTCCGTCCGGCTGGGCTCGATACCGTGGATGTGGTTCCTGGGGAGCCTACCGATCTCGCCAGGCTCCTGGCGTCTGTCACGGCCGACGACGCCGACGAATGCGGGTTGGCCGATATCACCTCCCGCGCGTTTGTGGTGCGCTGGGGGAACCAGGTTGTCGCGGCGGCTGGCTACCGACGATGGCCGGGGCTGGTGGCCCACTTGTGCGTCCTCACTGCGCCGAATCACCGCGGGCGCGGGCTGGCACGTGCCGTTGCCTCCGTAGCAGCCGCAGACGGCGTGGCGAACCATCTGCTGCCGCAGTGGCGGGCCCGCCCGGAACCCTCCCGCCGAGTGGCGCGGGCGCTGGGATTCCGCCAGCTCGGCGCCCAAATGAGCATCCGAATCGGAACCTGAGCCCACACACCAGTCGCCGGCTACGGCCTTGCTCGAGCGCGGCGCGAGTCGCGCGACCTGCGGCAGATCCGTGCACCTGATCGTGGCTGATCGCCTGTGCGCCGCGAGAAGCCGGCGAGCGACTAACGCACCTAGGTCCGGAGCGCGGCGCAGCATGAGCAAGGAGCCGCGATCGCATGCTCAGGCATGCGACCGCTGGAACCGGCAGCTACTAGGGAGCATTCACGGTCACGGTGAGTCCGTTCGGCGAAACGGCGATCTCGCCCCCCGCAGTAGAGAGGACCTTCAGTGCCACTAGCCCGAGCAACACTATGGCCGGCAGCATCACCGGCCTCGCCAGATCAGCCCAGTCCTGCCTGGCCGCGTTAGAGCCGCTCGTTCGCGAGCCGCCTCGCTGGTGAGGTGCAGAACCCGCCTTGTTGCTGGTTGGTCGCATGGTCATGCCGAAGACTCCAATCATGTCTGTGTCGAGCAGTGTACGCACGCTGTATCAGCTTCTGCAAGACTGATAAGAAGGCTACGTATGCATCTCTCTGAGATGCGTTGTGGTAGATTCGGAGCGTGAGGCGAGGAACACCGTCGGCCCAGCTTTTTGGTGCGCTGCTCGGCCTGGTTCGGACGGTAGGGACCGGGGAGTCCATGCGGCAGGTTGCGGAAAAGATCGGTGCGCCGGTCGCGACCGTGTCGCAAACCGAGAAGGGCCAGCGGGCTCTCAAAGAGCCGAAGATCGGGGTGTGGGCTGCTGCGCTCAAGGTGGGCGAAGCTGAGCTGCACGAACTCTGGGTGTTGTCCCAGGGCCTTGTCCCCGCAGGTGACCGCCTCGTCTTCTACGCCGACCCGTCCAATCCCCTGGCTGCGGCGTTCCTGGGTGCCGAGACCCTCCGGGCGTTGCGTGAACGGCCTGACCTCGAACCGATCTACCGTCTCGCCGAGCGGATAGCAGATGTGTTGGGCCGTCTACTTCCATACGGGAAATTCCAAGTTGAACCGGACGATATTGGACGATTCAAGGAGGAAAGGGGTTTGACGGGGCGTGCACTGGCGAATGAAGCCGAAGAGTACGCAGCTGTCATAGCCGCCTTTGTCCCCATACCGTTCATCAATTACTACGAGGACGGCTGGAGCGGCCCCTCTTACGGCGTTGGGGTGCCTCTTCTAGAGAAACCCACTCGCGTCGTGCGGCGACGCGGCAAGTCCGTGAACACGGTTGAGCTTGAGGACCTCATTCGCGACCTGTCAGGGCCCGAAAGGGAGCGGGTGCGGGGCTACGTCGAGGCCATCGTCGAGCAGCGAGCTCACTCGGAGGACTAAGCCCAGCCGGAAAGCCTCGCCCGGGGGTGACACCGCGAAGGACGCGCACATGGCGATTAACCAGCATCTCAGGAGAGCACGGGGCGGCATGAATGGCGACCGGTCGGGTCGGGGCTCCCGATTCTCACCCGACGCCTTCCGAGGCAGCCCACTCTGACGCCTGTTGACTGCGCGGCGACGTCTCGCTCCTGAGACACCTCGAAATCTCTGGAGACCCGTCCCACTTGGGCTCTTGGATCAGGTCGGGGCCCTCGCGCACGGCGTCGACCCGGCGTGGCGAGCATCGGCGCGACCGGCCGGCGCAGCGCGGGGTCCACGGCCGCGCTAGCCCGGCGTCGGGCCGGGCTCACCGCCCGCGCCGGCCGCGAACGCTCCTCACCTCCGAATCGTGGGGGAGGGGACACCGTGCGGAGGCGAAGATCCGCAGAAACGAATGCCCGTGCTGGCGCGCGAGCACCCTGCGAGGCAGGATCACCGGCGTGCTGATCGCCTCCGTCCCCGGCGTGAACCGGGAACACCTACTCGACACGCTGAACAGCCTGCACAATTCACTCGTCTCCGTGCAGGCCGCTGGTCCGATCTCCGCCGTGCAACGAGCCCTCCGCTACCTGGAATGGACGCATGAGACCCGGCGGATGCTGCGGCGCCAGGTCCACCCGGACAGCCTGGAGTACCTGATGCCGGGCAGGAGCTACGAGGTGGTGCTGACGGCGGCCGCCGCGGTGCGCGACTTCAACCTTGCAGCCGCCGAGTCTGGCGAGGAGAGCTACTCCCGATCCGCATCGCGCGATGGTTCGCGGCAGCTGAACGGGCTGCTCGCGATGCTGATGGACGAGCAGGTCGAAACGCTGATCGCCGCCCGGGATGCGCTGGCCGGGGAGATGCAGCGGTTCCAACGCGACGGCGTCCTGGTCGTGCTCGACACCAACATCTACATGGAACACCCGCAGCAGATTGAAGACATCGACTTTGCTGCCCTCCTGCACGCCGGGTTCGAGCCGATCCACATCCTGGTGCCCCTCGTCGTCGTCGACGAGCTCGACAAGGGCAAGCGGTCCGGCTGGAATGGGTGGAGGGCCGGCTACTCGTTGTCCTACATCGACCGCGTCGGGCAGCAGGGTGGCCTGATGCGGGAGAAGGACATGAGGCACGACGAGACCGCGCGAGGCCAGGTCACCATCGAGGTGGTCCTCGACCCGCCGGGCCACGTCCGGCTGCCGATTAACGACGACGAGATCGTCAGCCGCGCTCTCGCTATCAAGACTCTCGCCGGCAAGCAGGTCAGACTGGTCACCTACGACACGGGCATGGCGATGCGTGGCCGAGCTGCGGGGCTCCAGGTGTGCTGGCTCGAGCAGCCACCGAAGGACAAGAAGATGCAGGCGCGACGCCGCCATGGGGAAGAGGCCGACGATGGAGAGCGGCGAGGCCAGCGTGGCTCGGCAGGAGCCGCCGGCTGAGATCGGCCGCCGGCGGTGGTCGTCTTCGAGGTGGCCACCGCGCGGCGGGTCGGCGCGCATCTGCGCTACAACGGCGGGCCGCGGCTTGACGAGATCCGGTGTAGGTGTGGCAGCGAATGTTGCCACGCGTGGAACACCATCGCCCGTGCCAACGGCGCCGACCTGGAGGACCGGCAGCACCACGAGCCCGAGACTGAGACCGAGTCCGCCTCCGCCATCGCGGACTACAAGCGGGCGCTGGGCATCGCCCAGTGACGCGAACGGGTGGAGGGGTCAGAACCCGCTGGCATGATCATGGCCTCCTCCACGGAAGGACATGAGTGAGGCTCTGCGAGATCAAAGGCTGTGACGGCAAGTTCGTCGCTCGCGGCTGGTGCCGGAAGCACTACATGCAGTGGAAGCGCACCGGAGACCCATTGGGCACGGCGCGGAGGCCGAAGCCGACGTGCGGCGAGGATGGCTGCGAGCGCGATCACTATGCCAAGCAGCTCTGCCATAGGCACTACCAGCTTGCCAAGAAGTGGGGCAAGAACTGGCGGGAGCTGGCTCGGCCGACTCCGCAGCCACGAGCCGAGACGTGCTTTGTCGACGAGTGCCCCAACCCTGTCCTGGCGGTCGGGTACTGCGGCTCCCACTACCAGCGCCTTCAAAAGTACGGCGACCCGCTGGGGTTCAGGCATCGTCCGTGGACGCCGCGCCTGAACGGAGCTGCTTGCCCGTGGTGCGGCGGGGCGGTCAAGCGATCGGCCGGCAAGCACAAGGTCTTCTGTAGCTCCGGGTGCGCCGATGCGAGCTGGACCGCCGGGCCGAACGGCATCAGGCACAACTCGCGCCGCCGCAGCGCCCTGGCCCGGGAGAAGGCGGACCTCATTACCGAGCGGGACCTAGCGCGACTCCTGGCGCGCCAAGGCGGTCTCTGCGCGTACTGCCGCCTCGCCGCGCCGGCCAGCATTGACCACATCGTGCCGCTCAAGCTGGGCGGACGTCACAGCATCGGCAACCTCGCGTGGGCCTGCGGGTCATGCAACTCCAGTAAGAGCGACCGCCTGCTGTTCGCATGGCGAGTCACTCAGCGAAGGGCGCTCGCGCTCGCCGCGTAGCTCGGCAAGGGAGTGATGTCCCGCGCACATCAACGTGTTAGGTCGCTACGCCCTTCCTCGCCCCATCGACCGACAGCGCTCTTGCCCGGGATCGGGGGAGCAGGAGCCGCACCACCGACGAACCGACAGCGCTCTTGCCCGGGATCGGGGGAGCAGGAGCCGCACCACCGACGACCCGACCGCGTACGAGGACCTCGGCCTTCCCCTTCGGACCGAAAAACATCACCTAGCGGGTGACGGTCAGGCGGCGGAGGATGAACAACCCATACCGTCACGCAGCGAAGGGGACAGGATCCCAAGCGGCTCACGGGCGCCCGCCGTGGCTCAAGTAAGTGAGAAGACTCAGGAGATGGCTCAGTTTGTTGAGAATGGCTCAGGACGAATGAGAAGTGACAACTTCCTGGCATGGGAGCGCCGGATCCGGGAGATCGCGCCGGCCTACAACAGGTTCGATAATGTACATTATGTCAAGTAGACCGGATCGGGGGTCTCCTCGATCGGGGCCGGCGGCCCGAGATACGTCGCCACCGCAGTCGCCCGCTGCTCGATGGAACTGGGTGCGATCGCGACCAGTTCGTGGCCGTGCTCGACGTACACCTGGGCGTGCACGCGCGCGAACTCCAGTGACTCGGCGAGGCTGATCCGGCGGGCCGAAGTCGGTGTCACGAAGCCCAGCGGCTCGACCAGGAAAACCTGGCGCTGGTAGATCCCCTTCAGGGTGACCCGGTCCACCTCAGCGGCCAGCGTCGGACCCACCGGCCGGCCCAGGTAACGCGCCAGCGCCAGGGTGCACAGTGGTGAGCGGTCGTAGACCTGCACGTGGCCTCGCGCGTCGGCCGCCTGTTGGCGGTGCCGCTGAAGGCGTACGACGGCCTCGACGAAGCCGGGCTCGCTCCACGGCTCGTCGCTGCCCCGCCTCTGCCGCACCGTGATCACATCGGTCGCCGCCTCGGCGACGACGGGATATCCCCGCCGCCGAAGCTCCTCGGCGATGCTGGTCTTACCCGCCCCCGGCGCCCCGGTCAGCACATATCGGCGCATCTCCGCACTCCCCCCGCCTGCCACAAACGCGAAAATCATGCATAATATCCCTTATGCATGACAAACAGGACAACTCGGTGGCCGACCTGATCGAGGAGTTCCTGACCGCCCGGGCCACCCGCAAGCCCTCCCCACACACGCTGGAGGCGTACCGGCGAGACCTGCGCGCCGTCGCCGCGCTGGCCGGGGACGTGCTCGCCCCTCCCCTCCCCCTCGACGTGCTGCCCGTCGACGCCCTCTCCCCCCGCGTCATGCGGGCCGCGTTCGCCGGGTTCGCCGCGCCCCGCGCCGCCGCGTCCGTCCACCGTGCCTGGTCCACCTGGAACAGCTTCTTCACCTTCCTCGTCGCCGAAGGGGTGGTAACGGGAAATCCGATGCCGGCGGTGGGACGCCCTCGCACGCCGCTCCCCCAACCCAAGCCACTGCGAGGTGAGGACACGCCGGAAGAGTTGCTCGCCGCGGTCGTACGCGAGGCCGGCCGGCAGCGCGACCCCTGGCCGGAGCGCGACCTCGCCGTGCTGGCGGTGGCGCTCTGCGCCGGGCTGCGCCTGAGCGAGCTGTTGGCGCTGCGGGTGGCGTCCCTGGCCGGTCGCGCCGGTGAGCGCCGGATCGAGGTGCTCGGCAAGGGTGGGCGGCCGCGTTCCGTGCCGATCGAGGACGGTCTGGACCGGGTGTTGGCCGACTACCTGGACAGCCGCCGGCGTCGGTTCGGGGCGCGCAGCGTGCGGCCGGATTCGCCGTTGCTGGTGGACCGCCGGGGTGAGCCGCTGCGCCGGGGTGGGCTCCAGTACCTGGTGGAGTCATGCTACCGGCGGGCGGGCATCACCGACCGGGTGCCGCGCGGGGCGCGGTTGCACGCGTTGCGGCACACGTTCGCGACGCGGCTGGCGGAGGACGGGGCGAGCGCGGCGGAGATCATGCGCCTGCTGGGGCACGCGTCGTTGGCGGCGTCGCAGGCGTACATCGAGGTGACGGCGGGTCAGCAGCGCGCGGCGGTGCGGTCCAACCGGACCAACCGGGCGCTGGCCGTCCCGACAGCTGCGAGGTAGCTGTCGTCACGGTGGGCCGGGGGCCGGTGCGGGGCGAGCATCCGTGGCGTCGCGGTCTTGTTCGGGTCCGGAGAGCAACTCGTAGCAGACGAGGGCGATGAGGAACGCGGTGAGCAGGCCGAGGGCGATCATGCCGGGCAGGAACCGGCCGGCGGGCAGTAGCAGCAGTACCGCGCCGGGGGCGAGGAGTTGTCCCGGTGTCCCGCATCGGAGGCTGAGGCTGAGAAACATCGCCCGGCCGGCGAGGTACAGGGCCGTCCCGCCGAACAGCGCGACGGCCGGGATCCAGCCAAGGGGTGGGTCGGCGCCGCCGTGGGCCTGCTGGTGGGTCAGTCGGGCGAGCACCTGCTCGACCCCGAGCGCCAGGTAGATGGTCCCGGCGATCAGCGGGAAGTGGGCGACGCTGTAGGCGTTGGTGGCCATCCGGCCCCGTTCCGCGCCGGTCTCCGTCCTCAGCGTCTGCTCGGCGGTCGTCGCGCTTCGCGCGTACAACCGGTACAGGCACACCGTGGCGGCGAGGGTGAGCAGTGCGGCCAGCAGGACGGGTCGATGGGTCGTGCCCGCTCCGACGCCGGCGCCCACCGAGATGAGGGATTCGCCGAGCGCGATGATCACCACGAGGCTGTGCCGCTCGGTGAAGTGACCCGGGCTGCGTACCGGCCAGCCGCTCAGGTGTCCGGCGAGCACTCCGCCGGACAGGTCGACGACGAGGGCTGTGGTCCAGAGCAGGATCTGCGTGGTGCCGCCGTACATGGCCCCGAGGACGAGCGGGATCCAGGACAGCGCGGTGGTGAGGGTGTAGTAGCGAATGGTCGTGCGCAGCCTCCGGTTGCCCGCCGCCGACCAGTGGTAGAGGGCCAGGTGGGTCGACCTCAGCACGATGTAGGCCAGGACCATGGTCAGCCGGGGTTCCGCCGTTCCTGGACCGGATTCCCAGACCTCGGGGATGACCAGGGCGGTGAGGAAGACGGCGGCCATCGCGAGGGTGGTGCCGACGCGCAGCAGCCCGGCGTCGATTCGGGCGTAGTTTCCCAGCCAGGCGTAGACCAGCCAGGAGATCCACAACAGCAGCAGGACGACGAGTCCCTGGATCAGGGTCGCCGGGGTGGGCCGCGCGGTCATGAACTGGGTGACCCGGATGAGGGCGAAGACGAACACCAGGTCGAAGAAGATCTCGAAGAGGGTCGTCCGGTGCGTCTCCGCGGTCATGACCGCCCGTGACCGCTGGATCCGCCCCATCACGTCATCTTCGTGCTTCGCCACGCCGAGTGGGCTTCTTCGCCCGGCTTGCCGTCTGGACCTGGCCGCTCGGCGGTGCTTCGCCCGCCCGGGCCGGCTGGAGCAGCTGCCCCTGGTGTGCAGCGGGCGCGTCGATCTGGCCGGCGGGCGGCGACGGGTCAGTGGGCGCGGTGTCCGGTGCCGTCGGCGGTGGTGGGTAGCGGGCCGAGCACGGCGTTGACGAGGTGGATGCGGGCGCCGGTGGCCTGGTAGTCGGCGCAGACGGCGTCGGCCTTGTCGGCGAAGCGGGCGCTCGTGCCGGTGCGGGTGACGGTGAGGCTGGTGCCGTCGACGGTGGTGGCGGTGCCGGCGGCGACGAGTTCGTCGACGGTGTGGGCGCCGGTGATCAGGTGCGCTTTGAGCAGGGTGCGCAGCTTCTCGTGGTCCCGGGTCATCAGGGTGTCCCAGGTGTCGTCGTTGAACTTCGCGGCGAAGGCGTCGTCGGTGGGTGCGAGCAGGGTGATGCCGTCGCGGTCGAGGTCGGTGAGCAGGCCGCTGGCGCGCATCGCCGCTTCGAAGGTGGTGATGGTGGGGATCCAGCGCAGCGCGGCGTCGACGGGCTGGCCGGCGAGGAAGGTGGGGTTGCCGGGTTCGGCGCCGGTGGGCAGGGCGGCGCAGAGCGGCCCGCTGACCTGTACTGCCGCTACGGCGGCGGGGCTCGGGTCGGGGCTGGCGTCGTCGCTGGTGCAGGCGGCGGTGACGGCGAGCAGCAGGGCCGCCGCGGCGAGGCGGGCGGCGCGCCGCGGGGCGCTGGTGCGGGGGTACGACACGGCGGTCTCCACTGGCTCGGGTGTGGTGCCGGCAGGGCGGGCGTGGGGCCCGTCCTGCCGGCACCTGTCACCGGGTGGGTGTCACAGGGTGGCGCACTGGTTGGCGCGGGGGCCCTGGACGGTGTTGGCGATGCCGAGGTTGATCGGCGCGGGGGTGTTGGCGGTGCAGTTGAGCGGGCCGCGGACGGTGCTGCCGGCGATCAGCGGGGTGTCGGTGCCGGTGGTGTTGGCGGAGAGGTCGACCGGGCCGGTGACGGTGACGTCGATGACGGAGACCGCGCCGGTGGTGCCGGTGACCCGCAGCGGGCCGTTGACGGTGCTGTCGGCGAGCAGGACGCCGGCGGCGCCGGCGGCGGCGATCGGGCCGTTGACGGTGCTGCCGGTGGCGACGAGTGCGGCGCCGGGCCGGACGGTGATCGGGCCGTTGACGGTGGCGTCGGCGAGGCAGGTGAACCCGGTGACGGTCAGTGGTCCGTTGCGTCGGCCGGTGAGGGTCGGGTAGACGCGTTCGCCGTCGGTGAGGTTCTCCACGCCCTGGCCGTCGAGCAGCAGCGGGATGAGGCCGCGTTCGGGCTGGTTGAGGGGGACGTAGTAGCCGTCGGCGGTCTTGACGACCTTCCAGCCGTGTGCGGCGATGCGGTCGGCGACGGTGGTGCCGACGCCGCCGGGTCCGTCGGTGCGGGCACCGCGGTACTGCTCCTCGGTGAGCTTGTAGGCGCAGGGCGCGTTGTCGAGGATGAGGTCGGCCGGCGGCGCGTCGATCGGCGGCGGGCTGTCGCCGGGGTGCGGCGCCGGGTGGGCGGGGATGGGGCGGGAGCCGCGGAAGACGAGCCGGCCGGTGTTGGAGGCCTGGAAGGTGATGGCTTCGGCGCGCGCGCCGGTGATGTCGGCGAGCTTGGCGCGGTGGTAGTCGAGGAACTGCTGGAAGGTCCAGAGGGCGGAGAAGGTCTTGCGGCGGCGGTTGTTGGCGCTGTTGCCCTCGTCGGGTCGGGTCTGGCCGCCGGAGCTGCGCAGTTCGAGCAGGCTGTTGACGACGTTCTTCAGGCCGAGAGTGTTGCGCAGGATGGTTTCCTCGCTGAGGCCGACGTTGCCGCCGCCTTCGCAGCCGTAGGGGCAGGCCCACCAGCCGGCTTCGGCGCCCTTGGCGTACATGTGGCCTTCGATCATGTCCTGGGACTCGTCGAAGATGGCCTGGGCGACGTTCTGGTGTCGGGGCGGCAGCATGGGCAGGTCGCCGGCGCGGGAGTTGCCGAACTCGTGACCGTCGTAGCCGGCGATGGGCCGGTATTCGCGGATCATCTTGACGTACGACGCGGTCTCCGGCTGGCGGATGAGCGAGTAGTCGCGGTTGAGGTCCTGGCCGGTGGAGTTGCCGCGGGTGTTGGCGGCGCGGCCGTCACCGTTGATGGTGGGGACGATCAGGACGGTGGTGTGGCTGAGCAGGTCGATGGTGCGGGGGTCGGTGCTGAAGGCGAGTTGCCGGGCCATGATGAGGCAGGCTTCGCGGTCACCGGGCTCGTTGCCGTGCACGTTGCAGTTGACGGCGAGTGGTGAGGTGGCGGCGACGGCGGCCGGGGTGGCCGGCGGGGTGGGGTAGCCGATGACGAACATGTTGATCGGCCGGTTGAGTACGGTGCGGCCGATCTCGACGACCCGTACGCGGTCGCTGAGCTGGTCGATGGCGGCGGTGTAGGCGTACTCGTCGGTGTCGCTGGTGTACTGCGCGGCGTGGGTGGTCTCCCACTGGGTGCGCAGCTGCTCGCCGGGGGTGGCGGGGTTGCCCCAGGGGGCGGTGGTGGTGGCGACGACGGGCTCGGAGTACGGCTGTTCGGTGGTGCCGGTGCGGGCGCGTACCCGCCAGCTGAAGCGGTCGCCGGGGTTGAAGCCGGCGTCGGCGAAGGTGGGTGACTGCTGGTTGATCTGTCGGTTGGGGCGCCACACGCCGACGATGGTGGGGGTGCCGGTGGCGGTGCCGCTGGCGTCGACGGCGGTGCGTTCGATCTGGTAGTCGGTGGCGCCGTCGACGGGCTGCCAGGCGAGGGTGGCGTACCCGTCGGCCTGGCGGACGGTGAGGTCGCTGACCTGGTTGGGTTCGGCTGCCTGTTGGGCGCTGGCCGGGGTCGCGATGGTCGCGAGGCTCGCGGCGAGCAGTGTGGACAGTGCGATCAGCAGGGACCGCTGGCGTTTCATCTGGCCTCCATGGCGAGGACTGGTTGACCTTGGCGCGGTGGGGACCAGCATGATCGGCATGGATCTGCGACGCAACGATCTTGAGGGAATCTTGCGGCTGGGAACAGTAAGGGGTCCTCTCCCCCGCCGCCGCTGACGGTGTCAGCCGAGGTCGACCAGCAGGGGCCGGTGGTCGGAGATGGTGGACAGCGGTGTGCTGACGGCGGTGACCGGAGGCAGTCGGTGGTGGGCGTGCCGGTCGGCGAGGATGTGGTCCAGCTGCACCCGGGGCTCCCCGGACGGGTAGGTGGGGCGGCGGCCCAACAGCCGCCAGCCGGAGACCGCCCGCACCACACCGGCGGGCAGGTTGAGGTCGCCGAGCAGGACGCGCGGCGCCGGCAGGGCCCGCAGCGCGCGGACGACCTGGCGCAGTTGACGCAGGTTCCACCCGGGCACGAAGGACAGGTGGGTGGCGGCGGCGGTGAGCGGCCCGTGGGGGGTGTCCAGGACGGCGGCGAGCACGACCCGCGGTTCGTCGTGGAGCAGGACGAGCCCCCGGCCGGGGCCGGGGACGTAGACCGGGGAGCGCACGGGCGCGGGCTTGAGCCGGGTGACCTGCCAGGTGCGTACGGGGTAGCGGCTGATCAGCCCGATGCCGTAGCAGGGTTCGCCGTGGCCGTCGTCGTCGTGGTTGAGCGGGCGGAACCCTTCGCCGGGGGTGCCGACGACGGCGGCGGCGAAGCGGTGGTGCGGGGCGTCGAGGGCGCGGGCGGCGATGGCGGTGAGGTCGAGGTGGCCGCTGCGGCTCTGGTCCCGGTCGACCTCCTGCAGGGCGAGCACGTCGGCGTCGAGCGCGGTGACGGCCGCGGTGAGCCGGTCGGGGTCGACGAGCCCGTCGGTGAGCGAGCGACCGTGCAGCAGGTTGAAGGTGGCCAGGCGCACTCCTGCACCCTACGTCCCCGTGGCACTCTTGCCGGGTGGTCAAGGTGCTGCTCTGTTCCGTGCTGGTGTTCGTGATGGTGGGGGCCGTGGGCGTGTGGCTGCGGCGCCGCCGGGGTCGGTGAGCGGGCCGCCGGGGTCCGCCGGGTGACCGGAGCGCCGCCGGGGTGAGCCCGGTCGGCCGGTGGCGCGCTCCCTCGTCGCGTCTCGTTAGCCGAGCAACAGCTTTCCCGGGCGTCGTTAAGCTGCGCTGCATGTTGGATGTGCGGCGGATGCATGTGCTGCGGGCGGTGGTGGCCAGCGGGTCGGTCAGCGCGGCCGCCCGGGAGCTGGGCTACACCCCGTCGGCGGTGAGCCAGCAACTGGCCGTCCTGGAGCGGGAGGCCGGGGCGCAGCTGCTGGAGCGCTCCGGGCGGGGGGTACGCCCGACCGAGGCCGGGCGGCTGCTGTCCCGGTACGCGGCGGTGATCGGCGAGCAGTTGGCCGAGGCGCAGGCGGGGCTCGACGACCTGCGGGCGGGTCGGGCCGGTCGGGTGGCGCTGCGCTACTTCGCCACCGTCGGCGCGAGCCTGGTCGCCCCGGCGGTGGCGACGCTGCGCCGCGAGCTGCCCGGCGTCCGGGTCGAGTTGCGGCTGACCGACCCGGAGGACCCGTTGCCGCAGGTGCGCGACGGGCGCGCCGACGTGGCCCTGGTGGTACGCGCGGCGGACGCGCCGCCGGTGGACGGGATCCGTTTCGTGCACCTGCGCGACGACGCCTACCGGGCGGTGCTGCCGGCCGGGCACCGGCTCGCCGATCGGCGGGTGCTGAAGCTGGCCGAGCTGGCCGACGAGCCGTGGGTGGGCAGCGAGGGGCCGGGCCCGTGCCGCGACGCGGTGCTGGCGGCGTGCGCCGCGGCCGGCTTCGCCCCGAGGGTGGCGGTGCAGAGCGAGGACTACCCGACCGCGCAGGGGTTCGTGGCCGCCGGGCTGGGTGTCAGCCTGCTGCCGGAGACCGGGCTGGGTGGGGTGCACCCGGCGGTGCGGGTGCGGCCGGTGCGCGATCCGCGGCCGGTCCGGGTGATCTGGGCGGCGCTGCGCGAGTGCGCCCCCACCACCCCGGCCGTGCACACCCTGCTGAGCGCGCTGCGCGCCGTCGCTGATCCCCACGGCGGGTGAGGCTGGACACAGGCGGCGGCGTGCGTGGTGGGCGGGTGGGAAGAATTGCCGGCCGTGGACCCCGTATCGCTGACCACCCTGCTCGCCGCGGCCGCGATGGCCGGCTGGGTGGACGCCGTGGTGGGCGGCGGGGGTCTGCTGCTGCTGCCGGCGCTGCTGGTGGGGGCGCCGGGTCTGCCGGTGGCCACCGCGCTGGGCACGAACAAGCTCGCCGCGATCGCCGGCACCGCCACGGCGGCGGCGACGTACGCGCGGCGCACCAAGGTCGACTGGAGGGTGGTCGGGCCGGCCGCCGGGCTCGCGGTGCTCAGCGCCGGGTTGGGCGCCGCGCTGGCCGGCTCGGTCCCGGCCGCGGCGTACCGGCCGGTGGTGCTGGTGGTGCTGCTGTCGGTGGCGGTGTTCGTGCTGTTGCGCCCCCGGCTGGGGGTGGTGGCCGCGCCGCAGCGGCGTACCCCGACCCGGGTGGCCGTCGCGATCGCGGTCGCCGGCGTCGGCATCGCCCTGTACGACGGGCTGATCGGCCCGGGCACCGGCACGTTCCTGGTGTTGGCGTTCACCGCGCTGATCGGCGCGGACTTCGTGCACGGCTCGGCGATGGCGAAGGTGGTCAACGCCGGCACCAACCTGGGCGCGCTGGTGGTGTTCGCGGCGACCGGGCACGTGTGGTGGTTGCTCGGCGCGGGGATGGCGGTGTGCAACATCGCCGGGGCGGTGCTCGGGGCGCGGATGGCGCTGCGCCGTGGCGCCGGGTTCGTGCGGATCGTGCTGCTGGTGGTGGTGCTGGCGCTGGTCGGCAAGCTCGGCTACGACCAGTGGTTGGCGGGCTGACATGCCGGTGCGGGCCGAACACGACCGGGAGGTGCTGGCCGGGCTGCTGGGCCGCGATCCGGTGCTGCACGCCTACCAGCTCGGCGACCTGGACGACTTCTTCTGGCCGTACACCTCGTGGTTCCGCCGCGGTGATCAGGTGGCGCTGCTGTACCACGGCGCGGACCCGCCGACGCTGCTGGCGTTCGCCGCGCCGCCGGACGTCGCCGAGCTGGCCGCGCTCCTGCGCGAGCTGGGCCCGCTGCTGCCGGCCCGGCTGTACGCGCACCTCTCCCCCGGCCTGGACGCGGCGCTGTCCCCGTGGTTTCACGGCGGCGGCGCCGCGCACCGCAAGATGGCGCTGACCGACCCGGCGCGGCTGGCCCTCGTCGCGCCGGCCGGGGTCGCGCTGGGGGCGGCGGACCTGCCCCTGCTGCAGACGCTCTACGCCGAGGCGTACCCGGGCAACTGGTTCGACCCGCGGATGCTGGACACCGGCCAGTACCTGGGTGTGCGCGACGGCGGCGCGCTGGTCGCGGTGGCGGGCGTGCACGTCTGGTCACCGACCTACAGGGTCGCGGCGCTGGGCAACGTCACCACCCACCCGGCGGCCCGGGGGCGGGGTGTGGCCAGCGCGGTGGTGGCCGCGCTGTGCCGGCGGCTGCTCGGCACCGTCGAGCACGTCACGCTGAACGTGCGGGCGGACAACACCGCCGCCGTGCGGCTCTACGAGCGACTCGGTTTCACCGTGGTCGCCGACTACGGTGAGTACTCGCTGACCGCTCGGCGCTGAACCCCGGCCGTCCGGCCGAGCCGGCCGGCCGTTCGTTCGCGCGGGTCGGCACGCCCGGCCCAACGGTGGCGGCGAGCATCTCCCCGGTACCTTGTCCAGCCGCCACGCAGGGTCAGCAACCCGACGCTGAGCTGGTCTGATGTCGCAGTGGTGAGTCGGCGTCGCGCGCCTAGCGTCTCCGGGCAGAGGCCGCGCGTACCGCGCGCGGCGGAGCTGAAGGAGCACCACATGGCAGCATCCGCACGACCCGCACGCCGACAACGGACGGTGATCGTCGCCGCCGTCACCGCCCTGCTGACCGGGCTGGCGACGCCCGCCATGGCCGCGCCGGGGGTCACCCCGGCGACGGTCGAGCAGAACACCGACCCGGGTACCACGATCCCGGTCAGCAAGATGGTCTCCACCCCGCCGATCCCCCCGAAGCCCGACGTGGTCCTGCTGGTCGACACGACCGGCAGCATGGGTGGGGCGATCGCCAACGTACGGACCAACCTGCAGCAGGTCATCACCGACGTGCGCGCCGCCCAGCCCGGGGCGCAGTTCGCGGTGGCCTCGTACCGGGACGAGGGTGACGGCGCGGAGCTGTTCCGGGTCCGGCAGAACGTCACCGACGACGCGACGGCCCTGCAGGACGCCGTCGACGCCCTGGCCGCCGGCGGCGGCGGGGACGCCCCGGAGGGGTGGGTGAACGCGCTGTTCCAGGTCTCCGACGGGGCGATCGCCTACCGGGCCGGAAGCAGCCGGATCGTGGTGCTGGTCGGTGACGCGCCCAGCCACGACCCGAGCGCCGGGCACACCCTCGCCCAGGCCACGGCGGCGTTGCAGGCCGACGACACCCGGGTGCTGGCGGTGGACGTCTCCGGCGGGGCCGGCGGCCTGGACGCCACCGGCCAGGCCGCCGCGGTGGTCGCGGCCACCGGCGGGCAGCTGGTCGGCAGCTCCCCGGACACGGTCACCGCGGCGATCCTCGACGGCCTGCGCGACCTCGACGTCACCGTCACCCCGACGGTGACCTCGTGCGACCCGGGCCTGGCGGTGAGCTTCGACGCGGCGTCGCGGACCCAGCAGTCCGGCACGGACGTGCCCTTCGCCGAGACCATCACGGTGGCCGCCGACGCCGCGCAGGGCGCGGTGCTGACCTGCACGGTGGAGTTCCTGCTCAACGGCCTCTCCGGCGGTCCGGCGTTCGTGCAGCAGATCCGGGTACGGGTCAACGACGTCACCCCGCCGACCGTGGTGGTCGACGACCGGACGGTGGAGGCGACCAGCCCCGCCGGCGCGGTGATCGACTACCCGGCGACGGCCACCGACAACGTCGACGGGCCGCTTACCCCGACCTGCGCGCCGCCGTCGGGCGCCACGTTCCCGCTCGGCGCCACCACGGTCACCTGCACCGCCACCGACGCCGCCGGGAACACCGGCAACGACACGGCGGTGATGCGGGTGGTCGACACCACGGCGCCGAGCACCGGGTGCGTGCCGACCAACAACCCCAGCGGCGGCAACACCCCCGGTTCGTACAACCCGGACGGGTTCTACGAACTGACCGCGACCGACATCGTGGACACCGCGGTGGCGGTCTACATCGCCGACGGGGCTGACCCGTCGGTGCGGTTCGGACCGTTCCCGGCCGGCACCAAGATCAAGCTGGTGCAGGCGCCGGGTGCGCAGTCGAGGGTGAAGGACGGCACCGGGGACATCGACTACAAGGTGACGCTGCGCGGGGACGCGTTGATCACCGGGGTGGACGACGCGGGCAACGTCTCCACCGCCGCGGTGTGTCTGGTGGCGCCTCCGCCGAAGTGAGCCGGCGGTGCGGGGGTGGCCGGCCGGTCACCCCCGCACCATCGCGCCGGGCGGGGGCGCGGCGCGACCGGTCCATCAGCCCGTGTCGCGGCGGGCCGGAGTCAGCCGCGGCGGCTCGGTGAGTCGAATCGTCCGGCCCGGATCTCCCGCAGCGCCCGCCGGCGGGTCTCGCCGCGCAGGGTGTCCACGTAGAGCCGACCGGCGAGGTGGTCGGTCTCGTGCTGCAGGGCGCGGGCCAGGAAGCCGCTGCCGGAGATGGTCAACGGCTCGCCGTGCTGGTCGAAGCCGCGCGCGGTGGCGTGCAGGGCCCGCTGGGTCGGGAAGTACAGCCCGGGGATGGACAGGCAGCCCTCGTCGTCGTCCTGCAGCTCGTCGGAGAGCTCCAGGGTCGGGTTGATGAGGTGACCGCGGTGCCCGTCGGCGTCGTAGACGAACACCTGGGCGTCGACCCCGATCTGCGGTGCGGCGACGCCGGCCCGGCCGGGCGCGCCGAGCAGGGTGTCCATCAGGTCGCTGACCAGGGCCTGCAGCTCGGCGTCGAAGCTGGTCACCGGCGCGCACGAGGTGCGCAGCACCGGGTCGCCGATGATCCGGATGGGGCGCATCGTCATGTCGGAAAGGTTAACCGCCCGCGGACGGGGCGGGCGCGCCCGGGCGGTCGCGGACCAGCGTCTCGATGCCGTCGAGGATGCGGGCCAGGCCGAACTCGAACGCGCGGGCCGGGTCGCTGGCCGCCTGGTACTCCTCACCGGCCGCGGTGCCGACCCGGGCGGCGAGCGGGAAACGGCGCGGGTCCATCGCCTTCTCCAGGTACGGGGCGTGCGCCCCCCACCACTGCTCCTCGGTCATCCCGGTGCGCTCGGCGGCCTGCGCGGCCTCGACCGCGCCGCGTACGGTGCCGTGCACGAACCCGCCGATCAGGGTGACCACGGCGTCCATCTCCAGGTCGGTCAGGCCGATGCCGTCGACGGCGCGTAGCTCCTGCTCGTAGCGGGCGATCAGGTTGGGCCCCAGCGGGGGGCGGGTGGTGGCCACCTGCAGCAGCCACGGGTGGCGCAGGTAGAGCGCCCAGCTCTGCCGGGCAACGTCCTCCAGTCGGGCCCGCCAGCCGGTGGGCGCCGCGTCCGGCGAGACCGTCTCGCCGTAGACGGTGTCGAGCATCAGGTCGAGCAGTTCGCCCTTGCCCGGCACGTGCGTGTAGAGCGACATGGTGCCGACGCCGAGGCGCTCGGCGACCCGGCGCATGGAGAGCGCGGCGAGCCCTTCGGCATCGGCGAGTTCGATGGCGGCCCGCACGATCCGGTCGACGGTGAGGTCGGTGCGACCTCGGCGGCTGGCCGGTTCCCGGGTGCGCCAGAGCAGGGCGAGGCTGCGCGCGGGGTCGCCGGTGCCGCTGTACTCCGTGGTCACTCCCCGGACTCTACCGACGCTCTCACCGTACGGTGTACGGTACGTCGTACGGTGTACGTCGGGAGGAGCACGGGATGCGAAACGGAACACCAACCATCGACGCCGAGGGACTGCGCAAGCGCTACGGCGGCACCACCGCCCTGGCCGGGCTGGACCTCACGGTGCCGGCCGGCGCCGTGTGTGGGCTGCTCGGCCCGAACGGCGCCGGCAAGACCACCGCGGTACGGGTCCTGACCACCCTGTTGCGCCCGGACGGCGGCCGGGCCCGGGTCGCCGGGCACGACGTGGCACGCCACCCCGACCGGGTGCGCGCCGCGATCGGACTTGTCGGGCAGCACGCCGCGGTCGACGAGGTGCTCACCGGCCGGCAGAACCTGGTGCTCTTCGGCCGGCTGCACCACCTGACCCGGCGCGCCGCCCGGACCCGCGCCGACGAACTGCTCGACCGCTTCGCCCTGACCGAGGCCGGCGCCCGGCCGGTCGCCGGCTACTCCGGCGGGATGCGCCGTCGCCTCGACCTGGCCGCCAGCCTGATCCTCGCCCCACCGGTGCTGTTCCTCGACGAACCCACCACCGGGCTCGACCCGCGCGGGCGCAGCGAGATGTGGGACGCCATCCGCGCCCTGGTCGCCGACGGCACCACCGTCCTGCTGACCACCCAGTACCTGGAGGAGGCCGACCAGCTCGCCGACACCGTCGCGGTGGTCGACGCCGGCCGGGTCGTCGCGGCCGGCACCCCCGAACAACTGAAGGACGAGCTCGGCGGCGACCGCCTCGACGTGCTGCTGCCGCGCGCCGAGGACCTGCCGCGCGCCGCCGCGGTGATCGCCGCGAGCACCGCCGCGACCTGCGACGTCGACACCGGCGCCCTGCGGGTCAGCGTGCCGGTCGACGACCGGGTCACCGCCCTGAGCGCGGTGCTGCGCGGGCTGGACGAGGCGGGGCTGCGCGCCGCCGACGTCGCGGTACGCCGTCCCACCCTCGACGAGGTGTTCCTGCGCCTCACCGACGAGCGCGAGCAGGTGCCGGCATGAGCAGCCTCTCGCTCGCCCCGCGCCGGCTGCGCTGGGCCGTCGCCGACACTCTCGTGCTCACCGGCCGGGCGATGACGCACTGGGCCCGGCAACCCGCAGAGCTGATCATCGGGCTGCTCTTCCCGGTGCTGCTGGTGCTGATGTTCGGCTACCTCTTCGGCGGCGCGATCGCGGTGCCCGGCGGCGGCGACTACCGGGAGTTCCTGCTGCCCGGAATGTTCGCCATGACCATGGCCTTCGGCCTCGAGGCCAGCTACACCGCGGTGGCCACCGACACCGCCCGGGGCGTCACCGACCGGTTCCGGTCCCTGCCGATGGCCCGCAGCGCGGTGGTCACCGGCCGCGCGGCCGCGGACCTGCTGCACTCCGCCGCCGGCCTGGCCGTCATGCTGGCCTGCGGCCGGCTGGTCGGCTGGCAGTGGCACAACGGGCTGGGCGCCGCCATGGCGGCGGTGGGGCTGCTCCTGCTGCTGCGGGTCGCGTTGATCTGGGTCGGCATCCATCTGGCGCTGGTGCTGCGCCGACCGGAGTCGGTGATGGTGCTGCAGATCCTCGTCTGGCCGGTCGGGTTCACCTCGAACGCGTTCGTCGCCCCGCAGACCATGCCGGGTTGGCTCGCCGCGATCGCCGAGCTCAACCCGCTGTCGGCGACCGTGGCCGCCTGCCGGGAGCTGTTCGGCAATCCCGGCTGGGGCGGGGAGTCGTTCGCCGCGCAGCACGCGCTCGCCCTCGCGGTGGCGTGGCCGGTGCTGCTCATCGCCGTGTTCCTGCCCCTGTCGGTGCGCCGCTACCGGCAGCTGAGCCGCTGAGCCCCGCGCCGGTGGCTGCGTGGCCGGCGAGGGCGGCGCGCACCGGGACGGTCTTCGCCGCGGCCTCGGCCACCTCCGCCCACGGCTCGCTGCCCCAGGTGATGCCGCCGCCGGCCCAGACGTGCAGCCGCTCGGCGTCGGCGGCGGCGGTGCGGATGGTCAGGCCCAGGTCGATGCGCCCGGGGGCCACCCAGCCGAGCCCGCCCATGCTGGCTCCGCGGCCCACCGGCTCCAGGGCGGCGACCTGCTCCAGCGCGGCGCGCTTCGGCGCGCCGGTCACCGACCCGCCGGGGCAGACCGCGCGCAGCAGGTCGGCCAGGCCCAGGCCGTCGCCGACCTGCGCCGACACGGTCGACTCGGCCTGCCACAGGTCGCACCAGCGGCGCACCGCGAAGAGCTCGTCGACCCGGACCGAGCCGGTGCGGGCGACCCGGGCGAGGTCGTTGCGCTCCAGGTCGACGATCATCACGTGCTCGGCGCGTTCCTTCGCACTGGCCAGCAGCTCTCGCCGGCCGATGGCGGTGGCCGGCCGGGTGCCCTTGATCGGGCGGGTGACCAGCCGCCCGTCGGTCAGCTCGATCAGCGTCTCCGGTGAGGCGCAGCCGATGGCCCACCCGGCGCCGGTCAGGGTGCCGCCGTAGCGGGCGCCGGGCAGCGCGCCGAGGCGGGCCAGCGCCGGCAGCGGGTCGCCGGCGTACCGGGCGGCGGCGTGCCCGACGACGCTGACCTGGTAGACGTCGCCGCGGCCGATGGCCTCGCGTACCGCCCGCACCGCGGCGGCGTGCTCGGCGGGGCGCCAACTCTCCGCCCAGTCGCCGAGCCACCAGCGTCCGGCGGCCGGGCGGGCGGGTGGGGTCGGCTGGTCCGCGTGGCCGTACACGACCACGGCGACCTCCGGCAGGGCGGGCGCCGGGTTGGCCGCGCCGGGCGGCGCGCCGGCCAGCAGCGCGCCGGCGGCGGCGGAGACGTAGAGGGCGGCGCCGCACGGCCCGGCCGGGTCGTGGCCGGGGGCCGGGCGGCCCAGGTCGTGCAGGGGCAGCCCGTGCGCGGCGAGGAACTCCTGCGCGGTGGCGGCGGGGTCACCGCCGTCGGCCGGGCGCCACTCCCACCGGGCCCGTTCGACCAGGGCACGGCGGCACCCGGCCGGCGCCCCCGGCACATCGATCACCGCAATTGGAAGGGTTTCCACGCCGTCCGGCCCATTCTCCCTCGTCCGTTCAGTGGATTCGCGCCACCCACGCGTACACCTGCTCGATGTTGGCCACTTTCGCTTGGTACTGTGCGTCACTGGTCATGTGAACCATGACACAGTGCCCCCACAGTCCGGAGAACCCGATGTGCCAGCACCAACCGACCTGCCCCTCCGCCGACGCGACTGACCGGGAAGCCGCCCGGGTCATCGCCTGCTTCCGTGAACAGGGCTGGAGCCTGCTCTGCAACGGTGTCATCGTCTTCGAGGACACCGGCGAGCTGCTCCCCGACGGCAGCTGCATCGCCCCGCACCGTGGCCCCGCCCGCCACGCCCTCGTGGCCTGACACGAACACTCTGCGTAACACCTGCCAGCGTCGACCAGGCTAGTTCCCCGGTACGGGACACCCCACGCCCAGGTCGACCCCGCCGGGGCGGCGCACGACCGCCCCGGCGCGCCGCCGTCAGCTCTCGAACGCCTCCGGCGACGGGCACGAGCAGACCAGGTTCCGGTCGCCGTACGCGCCGTCGATCCGCCGCACCGGCGGCCAGTACTTCCCCGCCCGGTCCACCCCGGCCGGGTACGCGCCCACCGACCGCGGGTACGCGTGCGGCCACTCGTCGCCACTGACCATCGCCGCGGTGTGCGGCGCGTTCGCGAGGGGATTGTCCCCCGCCGGCCAGTCGCCGGCGCCCACCTTGTCGATTTCCGCCCGGATCGCGATCATCGCGTCGCAGAACCGGTCCAGCTCGGCCAGGTCCTCGCTCTCGGTCGGCTCCACCATCAGCGTCCCGGCCACCGGGAACGACATCGTCGGCGCGTGGAAGCCGTAGTCGATCAGCCGCTTCGCCACGTCGTCGACGCTCACCCCGGTCGCCTTGGTCAGCGGCCGCAGGTCCAGGATGCACTCGTGCGCCACCAGGCCCTTGTTGCCGGCGTACAGCACCGGGAAGTGCTCCCGCAGCCGCGCCGCCACGTAGTTCGCCGCCAGCACCGCCACCCCGGTGGCCCGGGTCAGCCCCGACGCGCCCATCATCCGCAGGTACGCCCACGGGATCGGCAGGATCCCCGCCGAGCCGTACCGGGCCGCGGAGATCGCCGGCCGGCCCTCGACCTGCCCGCCCAGCGGGTCGCCGGGCAGGAACGGCGCCAGGTGCCCGCGCACCGCCACCGGGCCGACGCCCGGCCCGCCGCCACCGTGCGGAATGCAGAACGTCTTGTGCAGGTTCAGGTGCGACACGTCCGCGCCGAACTGGCCCGGCTTGGCGAACCCGACCAGCGCGTTGAGGTTCGCCCCGTCGACGTACACCTGCCCGCCGGCGTCGTGCACCTTCGCGCACAGCGACGCGATGCCCGTCTCGTACACCCCGTGGGTGGACGGGTAGGTGACCATGATCGCGGCGAGCGCGTCCCGGTGCTTGTCGATCTTCGCGTCGAGGTCGACCAGGTCGACGTTGCCCTCGTCGTCGCAGGCCACCACGACCACCCGCATGCCGGCCATCACCGCGCTGGCCGCGTTGGTGCCGTGCGCCGACGACGGGATCAGGCACACGTCGCGGTGCTGCTCACCGCGGTCACGGTGGTAGGCGCGGATGGCCAGCAGGCCGGCCAGCTCACCCTGGGAGCCGGCGTTGGGCTGCACGCTGACCGCGTCGTAGCCGGTCAGCTCGGCCAGCCACCCCTCCAGCTGGCCGATCATCTCCCGGTAGCCGGCGGTCTGCTCCGCCGGCGCGAACGGGTGCACGTGCGCGAACTCGGCCCAACTCACCGGCTCCATCTCGGTGGTCGCGTTGAGCTTCATGGTGCAGGAGCCGAGCGGGATCATGCCCCGGTCCAGGGCGTAGTCGAAGTCCGACAGCCGGCGCAGGTAGCGCAGCATCGCCGTCTCCGAGTGGTGGCTGCGGAACACCGGGTGGGTGAGGAAGTCCGACGAGCGGCGCAGCGCGGCCGGCAGCGCGGCGTCGACGTCCCCGTCGACCCCGGCCACGCCGAACGCGGCCCACACCGCCGCCAGGTGCGCCGCGGTGGTCGTCTCGTCGCAGGAGATCCCGACCCGATCGGCGTCGACCAGCCGCAGGTTCACGCCGCGCTCGGCGGCCGCCGCGACGACCTCACCGGCGCGCCCGGGCACCGTCGCGGTGACGGTGTCGAAGAACGCGACGTCCGCGACGTGCACCCCGCCGGCGCGCAGGCCGGCCGCGAGCCGCGCCGCCATCTCGTGGGTACGCCCGGCGATGGCGCGCAGCCCGTCCGGGCCGTGGTACACCGCGTACATGCCGGCCATCACCGCGAGCAGCACCTGCGCGGTGCAGATGTTGCTGGTCGCCTTCTCCCGACGGATGTGCTGCTCGCGGGTCTGCAACGCCAGCCGGTAGGCGGGATTGCCGTCGGCGTCCTTCGACACCCCGACCAGGCGCCCGGGCAGCATCCGCTCCAGCCCCGAGCGGACCGCCAGGTAACCGGCGTGCGGGCCACCGAAGCCCATCGGTACGCCGAAGCGCTGGGTGGTGCCGGCGGCGATGTCGGCGCCGATCTCCCCCGGCGCGCGCAGCAGGGTCAACGCGAGCAGGTCCGCGGCGACGGTGACCAGCGCCCCGACGGCGTGCGCCGCCTCGACCAGCCCGGCGTGCTCGCGTACCGCCCCGGACGCCCCCGGGTACTGCAGGTGCAGGCCGAAGAACTCCGCCGGCAACTCGTCGTACTCCACGTCGAGTACCCGCACCTCGATGCCCAGCGGCTCGGCCCGGCTGGCGATCACCGCGATGGTCTGCGGCAGCGCGTCGGCGTCGACCACGTACACCGGGCTCTTGCTCTTCGACGCGCGGCGGGCCAGGGTCATCGCCTCGGCCGCGGCGGTGCCCTCGTCGAGCATGGAGGCGTTCGCGGTGGCCAGCCCGGTCAGGTCGGTGACCATCGTCTGGAAGTTCAGCAGCGCCTCGAGGCGGCCCTGGCTGATCTCCGGCTGGTACGGGGTGTAGGCGGTGTACCAGGCCGGGTCCTCCAGCACGTTGCGGCGGATCACCGCCGGGGTGTGCGTGCCGTGGTAACCCAGGCCGATCATGGAGACGGCGACCGTGTTACGGGCGGCCAGCGCGCGCAGCTCGGCGAGCGCCTCGGCCTCGCTGGCCGGCTCCGGCAGGTCCAGCGTGCCGTGCCAGCGGATCACCTCGGGGATCGCCGCGTCCATCAGCTCGTCGATCGAGTCGTAGCCGACGGCCTGCAGCATCCGGCGCTCACCGTCGGGGCCGGGGCCGATGTGACGGGTGGCGAACTGCTCTGTGGTCATGGGCGGCGCTCCCGAGGGCGAGGTCGACAGGTCGGCCTCCCCCTCTGTCGCGCCGCGCAGCGCTCCACAGTGCCTGACCCACGAGGTCCTTTTGCCTGAGAGGTTCCGGGGAGGATTTGCCCCTTCGGCGCCGCCCCGGGTGCTGTTGGGCGGTCTCTCCCACGTGGGTGTTACCGGCATTGCCAACGCTACCAGCGCGCATGTTTCCGGCCGATGTCGTACCCCCAAGTGTGATCATCGGGGCCCGACTGGGGCGCGGTCAGCCGGCTACCGGCGCGACGGCGTCGAGCCCGGCGGGCACCGCACCGGGCCGCGCCGCGCCGGCGGTGCGCTCGGCGAGCCCGGTCAGCAGCCGGCCCAGCGGCGCGTCGACGGTCAACGCCGCGTACCCGTCACCGCGGGTCGGCCCCTGGTTGACGATCACCACCGGGATGCCGAGCTTCGCCGCGCGCAGCACGAACCGGCGGCCCGACATCACCGTCAACGACGAGCCCAGCACCAGCAGCAGCCGGGCCCCCTCGACCAGCTCGAAGCAGCGCGCCACCCGCGCGGCCGGCACCGTCTCGCCGAAGAACACCACGTCCGGCTTGAGCGTGCCGGTGCCGCAGAACGTGCAGTCGACGACGTGGAACCGGGCCTCCGCCGCCTCGTCGAGATCCACGTCCCCGTCCGGGTTGACGGCCGCGACCCGGGCGTCGAACCCGGGGTTCGCCTCCCGCAACCGCCGGTCCAGCTCCTCGCGTGAGGTCTGGTTGCCGCAGTCGAGACAGATCACCTCGTCAAGACGGCCGTGCAGCTCCACCACGGCCGGGCTGCCCGCGGCGGTGTGCAGCCCGTCGACGTTCTGGGTGATCACCGCGTCGACCAGGCCGTGCTGCTGCAGCCGGGCCACCGCCCGGTGCCCGTCGTTGGGCAGCGCCCGGGCCATCAGCCGCCACCCCAGGTGGCTGCGCGCCCAGTAGCGGCGCCGCGCCAACGGGTCACGGGTGAACACCTGGTAGGTCATCGGGGTGTGCCGGCGCGCCACACCGCTCGGCCCCCGATAGTCCGGGATGCCCGATTCGGTGGAGAGCCCCGCCCCGCTCAGCACCACGACACCACCGCCGGCCATCCGCTCGGCCAGCGCGTCGATCGTCTCCGTCACGGCACCCATGCTGCCTCAGCCCGCACCCCGCGCCCACCGGCGGGCTAGGTTGGCGGGTATGCGCGTCGTCATCGCCGGAGGCCACGGCAAGATCGCCCAACTGTTGGAGCGGCAACTCGCCGGACGCGGCGACACCGCCGTCGGCCTGATCCGCAACCCCGAACACGCCGCGGCGCTGACGGCGGCTGGCGCCGAACCGGTCCTCTGCGACCTGGAGCACACCGACGCCGCCGAGGTCGCCGGGCACCTCGCCGACGCCGACGCGGTGGTCTTCGCCGCCGGCGCCGGCCCGGGCAGCGGCGCCGCCCGCAAGGACACCGTCGACCGGGCCGCCGCCGGCCTGCTCGCCGACGCCGCGCAGCGCGCCGGCGTGCGCCGCTACCTGCTCGTCTCCTCGATGGGCGTGGAACGCGACCCGGCGCCCGGCACCGACGAGGTGTTCGTCGCCTACCTACGGGCGAAGAAGGCCGCCGAGGACGACGTGACCTCCCGCGACCTGGACTGGACGGTGCTACGCCCCGGGCGCCTCACCGACGAGCAGCCGACCGGGCGCATCACCCTGGCCCGGCACGCGCCGCGGGGCGCCGTCACCCGCGCCGACGTCGCCCAGGTGCTGGTCGCGCTGCTCGACCGGCCCGCCAGCGCCCGGCGGATCCTGGAACTCGTCGGCGGGAACACCCCGCTGGGCGAGGCGGTCGCCACCGCCACCGCCTGACCATCCTCCCGACCGCCACCAGCGGCTCCGGTCGGCCCGCGCGAAACCGCAGGCCGACCGGACACCGTTCAGCGCTGCTGGTGCCGGGGCAACGCCGCCGGCTGCGGCCCACCGGAGACGAACGGCGCCCCCGGGGTCTCCTTCGCGATCCGGTCCATCGTCCGGGCCAGATGCTCACTGCCGTCGTCGAGATGCCGCGCCGCGGCCTGCATGTGCGAGATCATCATCTCGCCGAAGATCCGCAGCGCCTCCCGGGTGGCGACCGTGTCGTCGAAGCTCGGCCCGGCCGCGCTGCGATACTCCGTCACCGCCCGCTCGGCCTCCTGCTTCGCCTCCTCCGCCGCCGCCCGCATGTAGCTCTCGTACTGCACCCGGGCGTACTCGGCGACCCGCCGGGCATAGTCGTGCGCCTGCGCGATGATCTGCTCGGCCTCCCGCTGCGCCGCCGAGAGCAGATTCACCTCCTTCGCCGCCGGCACATTCGACGCCTCACCCTTGCTCGGGATCACCCCGTGCCGGTGCAGCTCCACCCGGTCGTTGAGCCGCTCGTTCTCCGCCCGCAGGTGCGCGATCTGCGCCGCCAACACGTCCAGCTCGTCGGCCACCTGCAACCGGAACCGGTCCACCTCGGCGTTGTCGTAACCGCGCCGGGTGAACGGCGCGGCCCCGAACTCCCACCGACGCGCCCGGTCGGCCGTCATCCGCACCTGCACGCCGCCGGAGACCTGCATCCCGTCGTACCTGCTGATCGGGGTCGCGCTCACCGGACCCCCCTTCCGTTCGCGGCTGCGGGGCTCGCAAGCTCACTCCTCGCGCTCACCGAGCCCCCTTTGTTCGCGGCTGCGGGGCTCGCAAGCTCACTCCTCGCGCTCACCGAGCCCCCCTCTCCGAGTTGTCAGTGGTGGACGGCGACTCCACGGCCGTCCGCCACGCCGGGCCGTACCAGTGCTTGCCGAGCCCTTCGTGGTGCAGCTGACCGGCGTGGTAGCCGGCCCGGGTCAACGCCTGCACCGAGTGGGTGACCATCTCGTCGGAGCCGCACACGTACACGTGCCGAGTCCGCCAGTCACCGTCGGCCAACGCCCGGTCGACGGCCTGCATCAACTCCCCCGGCCGCTGCGGGTCCGCACCCACCACGTACGTCACCGTCAACCACGGGAACGACGACGCCAACTTGTCGATCGCGTCGGTGTCGTAGAACTCGCTGCGCGACCGGGCCCCCACGTACAGGTCCACCCGGCGGCGGGAACCCTCCGCCGCGACCTGCTCCACCAACGCCTTCACCGGCGCCCAGCCGGTCCCGCCGGCCAGCAGCAGCAGGTCGCTGGAGCCGGCCGACCAGAGGGTCAACTGATCCCCCACCGGCGCGGCCAGGTGGATCTGGTCACCCACCGACGTCCCGTACACCAGCCGGGAGGAGACCGCGCCACCCGGCGCGGCCCGCACGTGCAGCTCCAGCGTGCCGTCGGCCCGCGGCGCGTTCGCCGGCGAGTAGTACCGCCACGACCGCACCGACGGATGCGACACCCCGATCGACTGCCCCGGGGTGAACGGCAGCAGGTACTGCGGACGCAACGTCAGCACCGCCACGTCGAAGCCCCGCCGCTCGTGGGCCACGATCTCCGCCACCCACCACGGCGGGTTCACCGACTCCGCCGCCTGCGCGGCCTCGGTCATCACCTGCGCGACCAGCCCGTACGCGGCCGTCCAGTCCTGCGCCAGCTCCTCGGTCCACTGCTCAGCGAGGAAATGCCGCAACGTGGCGATGAGGGCCTCGCCCACCGCCGGATAGTGCTCGGCGCGCACCGCGAACTTGCGGTGGTCCGCGCCGAGGTCCTGCAGGAACCCGACCAGCCGATCCAGCTGGTCCACGTTGGTGACGATGTGCCCCAGCGCGGTGACCAACCGGTCCCGCTGACCGGCCATGTTCGTCGGGAACATCTGCCGTGTCTCGGGATGGGCCAGGAACAGGGTCGAATAGAAGTAGAGCGGCACCTGATCGCCGTGCGCGGCGACCGCGGACCAGCTCTGCTTGAGTCGGGCGACGTCCACGCTCAGACGCCCGAGGAGTTCCCGCTGGCCACCACCTGGCTCTGCACCTCGACGAGCACCGTCTGCACGTCCGCCAGCACGTCCTGCGGGACGTCGAGCTCGGTCAGCGTCGCGGTCAGGTGCTCGCCCACCTTGGCGTAGTGCGCGACCGGAATGTTCAACGGCTGGTGCGCCTCGGCCAGCCCGCGGCCGGCGTACTCGTTCGGGCCACCGAGCACCACGGTCAGCATCAAGGCCAGGTGCCGGCGCTGACCCACCATCTCCACGTCGGCGAAGTAGCCGGCGAGGTCCGGGTCGGCGAGCACCTTGTCGTAGAACAGCTCGACGGCCGCCTTAACCGAGCTGGCACCACCAATGCGCTCGTAGTGCGAGACGGGGGTGGCTTCTTCCGTAACCGTCACGGTCGTTCCTTCCAGGGTGGAGGGTGGTCGCGCGGGGTCGGCGCGGAGGGGCATCGGCCCGTCGGCACGCGATGACGCGGTCCCGCTGACATCGGCACCAAATGGGCCGTGTCGGACCATAGCGTGCCGGCGGCCGCCGGTCACGGCCCCCCTATCAGATTCCCGACAGCGCCCACGCACGCACCGTCACCACCACTGACACGCAGCGAAACGGCCCGCACACCAAAAGTGGTCCTCAGTGGACGGCGGACGGCGGCTTGCTCCACCCTGGACGGTGGCGCCGCACGGACCACCTCGCGACCCGCGGAAACCCCCGCTGACCACCGCCGATGTCCACCCGCGCCGGCCAACCGCAGGCCGCCGTCGACCCCGACCGGGACGCCCTACCGCAGCCCGCACCAACCCGGATCAGGCGAGCGGCACCAACCGACGCCCAGGACACAGCGTCACCACGCCATCGCCGAAAAGAGGTTCCCCGCCACGCCGGGGAAAGACGCCGGACTCAGCCGGCCCGCCGCCGCGCCCGCCGCGCGGCCAACTCGTCGCCCACCGGATCCGCAGCCGGGACCGCCGGCTCCACGGAACTCGCCCCGGCCGCCGGCTCCGCCGGCAGATGCGACAACGAACCCTGGATCTCCTTGAACGCCCCACCGATCGCGATGCCGAACACGCCCTGGCCACCCTGCAACAGGTCGACCACCTCCTCCGGGGAACGGCACTCGTACACCGTCGTCCCATCCGAGATCAGCGTGATGCCGGCCAGGTCCTCGACCCCGCGCGAGCGCAACGCCTCGATCGCCTTGCGGATGTTCTGCAACGACACCCCGGCGTCCAGCAACCGCTTCACGACCTTCAACACCACCAGGTCGCGGAACGAGTACAACCGCTGCGTGCCCGAGCCCGACGCGTCACGCACGCTCGGCACCACCAACGACGTACGCGCCCAGTAGTCCAACTGGCGATAGCTGATGCCCACCGCCTGGCACGCGGTCACACCCCGGTAGCCCACCGAACCGTCACTGTCCGTCGCCGATCCCGGCGGCGCCATACCCGGCTCGTCCAGTTCCGTACCCGGATCGGAATTCCGCGGCTCGTGCATCCGGACAACCTCCCCGCCAGTGTGGTGACGCGCCGTTTCCGGGACGCGCACCCCTCGACACGGCAACCCTATAGCGACCTTCAAGGGTTACCACGGAGGAACGACCGCGACACGCCGCGCAGCCACGCGAAAGATCACCACATACGCGAGACGTCACCCACCGTGACGCCCGGGAAAGACGACCAGCTGCCCGTGACCCCACGGACCCGCCGCTCAGCCCGCGAAATCCTCCGGACGCACCTGCTCCAGGAACTCGCGGAACTTCTCCACCTCGTCCTCCTGCTCGTCCGGGATGACGATCCCCGCCTCGCTGAGGACCTGCTCGGCACAACGAATGGGAGCCCCCACCCGCAACGCCAACGCGATGGAATCGCTCGGCCGCGCCGACACCCGCACCCCGTCACCGATCAACAGGTCCGCGTAGAACACGTTCTCCTTGAGCTCGGTGATCTCCACCGCCCGCAACGGCGCCTCCAGCGCCGCCAACACGTCGCGCAGAAGATCATGCGTCAACGGTCGGGCCGGCTTGACCCCCTGCTGCTCGTAAGCGATCGCCGTCGCCTCCACCGCACCGATCCAGATCGGCAGATAGCGGTCCCCCTCGACCTCCCTGAGCAGGACGATCGGCTGGTTACTGGGCAGCTCCACCCGAACCCCGACCACGCTCAGCTCGCGCACCGCCGCCTCCGTGTCGTTGTCACCTACGCCGCACCGCGCCCTTTCCCTGCACGGTACACGGACCGCGACACGGCCGTCCCATGCGCTACCCGCACCACGCCCGCGCCAGAAAGGGGTTACCCCGGCAAGCCTACGACACGCTTCCCGGAGCAGATCTTTCCGCTCGACCACCACCGGAACGCACCGGCACACACCTCACCGGCCCAGCGTCGAACGCAACCCCACCCGCACCAACGCCGCATGCAACTGCTGCGACAACGCCACCAACTCGCGCGCCGTCTCCGCAGCCCTGGCCCGCGCCGCCGGATCACTCTGCCGGGCCAACGGCGCCACCAACTGAGCGAACAGACCGACCTCCCGATCCGCCGCCGAGCGGTAACCGCGCAGATGCCTCGGCTCCAACCCGTACGCCGCCAGACCCGCCACCGCCGAAGCGATGATCAACGCGTCCCCGTCGTACCAGCCCGGCGGATCCGACACCACCACACCGAGACGCTCCAACTCGCCCAGCGTCGACTCGTCGATCCCGCTGCGCGCCACCAGATCCGACCGGCCGAGCCGCACCTCCGGCGACTCGACCGGCTCCTCCCGCCCCGGCACCTCACCGGAGGGGCCCACCGCGACCAGCATCGGCCGCGACCGCTCCGGCGCGTCCCCGGACGCGTCCCACTCGGCCAGCTGCTCCCGGATCACCCGCAACGGCAGGTACTGGTCGCGCTGCGCGGTCAGCACGAACCGCAACCGCGCAACATCGTCCCAGCTGTACTTCCGGTAACCCGCCGCCGTCCGCTGCGGCTCGACCAGCCCCTCGGCCTCGAGGAACCGCAACTTCGAGATCGTGACGTCCGGGAAGTCCACCCGCAACTGCCCCAGCACCTCACCGATGCTCATCAGCGGCTGGGACCGGGCCGCCCCCGGTGGCGTGGAGGCCGCAGGCTCGTTCACCCCCGGCCGGCCTCCTCCTCCGGGCGCGGACCGGCGATGAACACCACCCGGAACTTGCCGATCTGCACCTCGTCACCATTGCTCAACGTGGCCGCCTCGACCCGCTCCCGGTTCACGTACGTGCCGTTGAGGCTCCCCACGTCGCGCACGGTGAACGTGCCACCGTCACGGTGGAACTCCGCGTGCCGCCGGGACACCGTCACGTCGTCCAGGAAGATGTCACTGTCCGGGTGCCGGCCACTGGTCGTCACATCGTGGTCGAGCAGGAACCGGGCGCCCGCGTTCGGGCCGCGACGAACCACCAGCAGCGCCATTCCCGGCGGCAACGAGCCGGACATCCGGCTCGGCACCACATCGGTGTCCGGCCCCTCCAGCACTTCGTCGAGCGAACCGAGATTGAGCGTCGAAGTGACGTCGAGTGGGGGGAACTCGTCGTCTGGCCGCGTCATGGGACCACCTCACGGATCTGTTCGGTCGGCGTCGGGTGATGGCGGGTCTGGCCGCCGGGCAGTCGCACACCCGGCGGCTGGCTCCCCGTGCCAGGGAAGGCAATTCCGCAACGCTCAACTATTTGGGTTCTCGGTCGACTGGGCGAGCCTAGCCAGCGCCGAAATGCAGGGCAACCGGACGCGCGGACTCGACGGGCGCACCGGATCAAGCAGACTCAGCTCTCAGTGAGCTCGCGGTACGCGCCCGCGGTCAACAACCCGTCCACCGCCGTCGGATCAGCCGGGGTGATCTCCACCAACCAACCCGCACCGTACGGGTCCGTGTTGATCGCCTCAGGCGCGTCGCCGAGCGCGTCGTTGCGCGCGGCCACCGTGCCGGCCACCGGCGCGTAGATCTCCGACACGCTCTTCGTCGACTCGATCTCACCCAGCGACTCACCGACCGCCACCACGGCACCCGGCTCCGGCAACTGGACGTACACGATGTCACCCAGCGCGTCCTGCGCGAAGTGCGTGATGCCGACCCGGACCGTGCCCGTGCCGTCACCCGCCACCCACTCGTGCTCGGCGGTGTACCGCAGATCCTCAGGAATCACCAGACGCGTCCTTCATCCATCGGTGCGCCGAGCCACCCGGCCCGGCGCGGCCGCGCCGGTCAGGAGACCGGACGGGCGTGTTCCAGCTTGATCGGTGCATGAAGCGCCGAAACCTCGACAGCCTCATGCTCCTCAGGGGTCACCGTACCGCCGTCACCCTGGACCGACGCCACCACCCCACCAGGAATGGTCAACGCCGTGCGCATCGTCGCCGGATCACCGATCACCGTGATCGTGTACGGCCCGGTCAACCGCCGCCCGTCCACCACCAACGACCCGTTCTCCCCGTCCAGGAAGTACGTCGACGCGATGATCCGCACCGTCGCCCGATCACCACCGGAGATCTGCATCGCCTCCGCGCCCGCGCCCCGCAGCTCCTGCACCGCGTCCAGCACCCGGGTCGCCGAGACCGGCTTCGCGCCCGCCTTGAACTCAACCGTCAACCCCGGCCCCGTCGCCGGCAGCGTGCCCGCCAGGATGCCCAGCTCGTCCGCCCGCCGCGTCGCCTCGTCCAACGCCGCCTGCCGCCCCTGCTCACCGGAGCGCAACTGCCGCTGGCTCTCCTCCAACGCGGCGATGTCCTGCCGCAGCCGGTTCTCCCGGGCATCCAGGTCCGACAGGATCCGGACCAGGTCCTCCTGCCGCGTCGCGCCCAACGTCGGATCCGCCGACGTCGTCTTCAACTGCACCACCAGGGTGAACCCCAGCAGCGCCAGCAACACGGCGATCATCACCCCCGCCGCCGAGAACCGGGACCGCGCCGCCGACACCGGCGCCGCCGACGAGTCGTCGCCCGACACCCCGGCCGCCGCACCCTCCCCCGACACGGCCCGGGACAGATCCACCGTCGCGTCCTCGACCGGCTGCCCGCCCTCGCCGGGACGCTCCACCGGCTCCGGCTCGTCCACCGGCCCGTCCGGCACCAACGGGCTCAACTCGTCCGGATCCGGCGCGTCCGGCCGCGGATCCGGCTCACCCGCCGGGCCCGCCGGACGCGCCGGACCCGCCGGCTGCGGCCATCCCGTGCCGGTCTCGGTCTGCTCGTCGCTCATCGCCACAAACCTACGCCCGGAACAGGTGCCGACGGATCGCCGCCACGTTTCCGAAAATCCGCACCCCGAGCACGACCACGACACCCGTGGAGAGCTGCCCGCCCACGCCCAACTGATCCCCCAGGTAAACGATCAACGCCGCCACCAGCACGTTCGAGATGAACGACACCACGAACTGCTTGTCGTCGAAGATGCGGTCGAGCTTCGCGCGCACCCCACCGAAGACCGCGTCCAGCGCGGCCACCACCGCGATCGGCAGGTAGGGCTGCAACGCCGCGGGCACGGTCGGATCGAGCCAGACCCCGAGAACCACACCGGCGACCAGCGCCAGCACCGCGATCATCGACCACCTCCGGAGGGGCTGGGAGACGTCCCCGAGTCGGACGACCCGGGACTTGCGGACCGGTCACCCGACGCAGAGGGGCTCGGGCTGGCCGGTGGCTCCGCGTAGCGTAGCTGCGGCTCGGGAGCGGCCGGCAGGGTGAGGTCGTCGGCCTCCCGCACGCCGAACGACAGGCCGGTCTTCTCGGCCACCTCCCGCATCAACGCGGCGTTGCGGCTCTGCTCGAAGCGACGCTTCATCGACCCCGGCCCGATCGCGGACACCTCGTACGGCCCGGTCACCGGCCGGAAGTCGACCAGGATCGCCTCCCCCGCCGAGCGGATGGTCGACGTCGCCGTCAGCCGCTGCCCGTTGATCGCGATCGCCTCCGCGCCGGCGCCCCACAGGGCGTTGGCGACCCCCTGCAGGTCGCTGTAGAGCACCCGGGGCGGACCGGCGCCGGCGCCGGTCACCGCGTCCGCGTTACCCGGGGCGTCGGCCAACCGGACCACGACCCCGTCGCCGCGCACCCGGCCCACGCCGGTGCCCGCCTCCAGGTCCCGCAGCCGCGCCGCGGCCGAACCGCTCAGCGCCGCGTCCCGCTCCCGGCTGACCTCCTCGCGCAGCTGGTCGGCGCGCGCGGAGAGCTGGTCGGTCGCGCTCTCCCGCTCCTTGATCTGGGCCACCAGCCCGGAGCGGGCCTGACTGCGCCCCGGCTCGTCCTCCAACGTCTGCCGGTACGCCACGGCCAGCAGGAAACCGAGCAGCAGCAGCACGACGACCGTGACGGTACGGGCCGAGCGGGTCCGCCAGGCCGGAGGCGGGTTCTCCCGACGGCGGGCCGCCGCGTCGGCGTACCCGGGGTCGAGCGGATTGCGGAACAGCTCGGTGAGGAAGTCAGGGGTGAACACCCGCGCGGGGCGCTCGCGCTCGTCCCGGTCGCCGCTCATGCCGGCGTCCCGGTCGCCGCTCATGCCGGCGTCCCGGTCGCCGCTCACGCCGGCGCTCCCCGGCCGCGGGCCGCCCGGACCAGCCGGACCGCCTGGATGACGTACATCGCGCCGGCCACCCAGTAGAGCACCAGACCCCACCAGGCCAGCCCCCACCCGATCGCGCCGGCCACCGTCGCCGCCCCGGACACCGCCGTCGCCAGCAGCAGGGTCGGGAACGCGGCCAGCAGCAGGAAGGTGGCGGTCTTGCCGACGTAGTGCACCGGCGGCGGGCCGTAGCCGTAGCGGCGCAGCACCGCCAGCGAACCGAGCAGCAGCAGCTCCCGGGCCAGCAGGGCAGCGGTGAACTGCCACGGCACCACGTCCCGCACGGTGAACGCGATCAGCGTGGCGAGGATGTAGAGCCGGTCGGCGAGCGGATCGAGCAGCTCGCCCAGCCGGCTCACCTGGCGCAGCCGGCGGGCGACCCAGCCGTCGACCCAGTCGGTGGTCCCACCGATGGCGAGGACCACGACCGCGGCGACATCCGCGTGTGGCACCAGGAGGAGATAGAGGAAAAGCGGCACGCCGAGCAGGCGTACGAAGCTGATCAGATTGGGCAGCGTGAGCACCCGGTCCCCGGCCGCCGCACCGTCCGTGCCGCCCGAGGCCTCGGAATGCCCTGCCCCAGCCGGCCGACGCGACACCGAACCTCCTCCACGGCACGCCTCGACGCCCGGCGATCGTCGGGCGCTGCGGAGGACGTGCGCGCTGTCGGGCCGGCCACCGCCGGCGCCCCCTGCGGCCCCGTGGAACGGGACCTTCGCCTGAAGTCGGCCCACGATCGACGATCGCGGGCCGAGTGAGTTGCGCTGCCACTATATCGGGCCGTCGGTGCGGGGCCGCTGCCCCGAGCGCCGGCTTGCGGTTTGCCGTGTCCGATGTGGCGGAGGTCACCCCGCGTAGAGCGTCCTAGGATACTAGTCGAAGGGTCAGGCGGTGCGTACGGCCGAGTCGGTCTGCTGCTGGGCGGCCGCCGGCGCGGCGGCCTGGCCGAACGCGAGCAACGCGAGCAGTAGGTCGTGCTGGGCGTGGGGCGGCATCCGGTCGAGTACCGCCTGCACCGCCTGGTGCCGCCGCTCGGTCAACTCGCGCAGCAGCTTCTCGGCGGCCGCGGTGGGCCGCAGCCGCACCTCGCGCCGGTCCCGCGGGTCCGCCACGCGACGCAGCAGGCCGGTGGCCTCCAACCGGTCGCAGAGCCGGCTCGCCGAGGAGGGCACCACGTCCAGCAGCTCGGCCAGCCGGTTGACGTTCGTCCCCGGCCGGCTGCTGATCAACGACAGCACCCGCAGCTGGGTCGGGGAGACCGAGATGTGGTGCCGGGAGGCCGCCGAGTCGAGCACACCGACCAGCACTTCGGCGGCGGCGTCGATCGCCGCGGCGAGATCCGGAGGTCGCTCCATCCGATGTCCTCTGCCATCGTCCCGCTCGTGCCCAACCGCGGCGGGGCCGCTCATCTGCCGTCCCGGCCGCGGAAACCGCGCCAGTCCAGGCAGACAACGACGGCGTCGTCGCGCAGGTCGGTCTCCGCGTGGTAGGCGTGCAGTTCGCGCATCACCGTACCAACCGCCTCGGCGGCGGGCTGCAACCGCGTGGCCCGCATCGACCGGGCCATCGCCCGCTCGCCGTACGGTTCCTGCTCGGCCGGGGCGGCGGCCCAGACGCCGTCGCTGACCACGAAGAGGCGGTCGCCCGGCACCAGCTCGAACTCCTGCAGGTCGTAGCGCGCCTCAGCGAACATGCCCAGCGGCAGCTGCTGGTCCAGCGCGATCTCCTCGACCGTGCCGCCGCGCAACCGCAGCACGTGCGGCGACCCCGCGTCGACCGCCCGCACCCGTCCGGAGCGGATGTCCACCTCGAGCAGCAGCGTCGCCACGTACCGCCGACCCCGGTGCTGGTAGTAGAGCGTGTCCGAGGCCAGCTCGGCCTGCTCGGCGAGGCCGCCACCGGAGCGGCGGGCGTTGCGCATCGCGTTGACCGCGACCGCGGTGAGCAGGGACGCGGCCAGTCCGTTGCCGTCGCCGTTGAGCACCGTCACGGTCAGCCGGTCACCGTCCACCGACCAGTCGAAGTGGTCACCGCCCACCGTGTACGCCGGTTCGAGCTGCCCGGCGAGGTCGAACGCCTGGTGCGACACGCTGCGCCCGGGCAGCAGCTCCCACTGCATCTCGGCGGCCATGCTCAGCCGCTCCCGGCGCCGCGCCCGACGGTAGCGGTCGGTTTCCCGGTCGGCTGCGCGCAATGCCACCGCCAGGTCGCCGGCGATGTCGGTGGCCTGCTCCTCGATGCCCCGACCGGGCGCGCCGGGCAGCTCGATCAGCAGCACCCCGAGCCGCTCCCCCCACACCGACAGCGGCAGGTAGAGCCGGCACCGCCCGTCGTCGGCGGCGTCGCGGACCGGCTGCTGACTGCTGAAACAGCGCTGGGCCACTCCCTGGCAGGCGAGGAAGCCGGCCGCCGGCAGTTCCGGGTCGAGCACCGGCCAGAGCCCGCTGATCCGGTAGTCGGCGATGAAGACATCGGTCCGGGTCGCGCCGAGGGCGGACCGGATAGCCTGGTCGGCGGCCTCCACCAGCTGGTCGGGCGGGGCAGCGCGGAGAGCACGCGACACCGGATCGGGCGCGTCCACCATGGTTGTTCCTCCGGGATACTTGCTGTAGGGCAAGCATCATACGGACAGGCTCCGACGGCCGGACGGCGCGGTGCCCGGCGGCCCCCGAGACGGGGAACGGCTAGTCGTCGCCCCGGACCGCGACCCCGCCGTGGAACGCGTCCGGCACCTGCAGCAGCGGCCCTTCCGGACGCCACTGGGTGACCGGGACGATGCCGTCGTCGGTCGGCGTCCAGCGGCCCAACAGCGGCCGGAACGCCGACGGCGGACGCATCCGGAACGCCGGCCCCATCATCGCCAACGCCTGCGGATAGCCGGCCAACTCCTCGGTGTCGAAGTCGACCGCCAGGCAACTGCCCGGCGCCGCTGCCGTGTACAACTCGTCGAGCGTACGGGCCAACGTGTCGTCGTCGAGGAACGCGGCCAGACCGAGGAAGACCACTCCCACCGGCCTCCTCCCCCAGCCCGGCACGAACCGGTGCAGCTGGGCCGGGTCGACCGTGCCGACATCGGTGGCGTCCCCGTAGCCGTAGCCGGCCCGGTCGCTGCCGGCCAGGATGCGCTGGCCGAGCCGGATCGTCACCGGGTCGACGTCGGTGTAGAGCACGGTGGCCTCCGGCGCCACCTCGTGCACGTTGCCCATCGTGGGCACCCCGGCGCCGAACACCAGGAAGTTGTCCACCCCAAGCGCCGCGATGGCGCGTACCGACCGGCCGAGGAAGGCGCGCAACGCCCGGAACACCGGCGCGCACGGCCCGTACGCCTGCTCGAAGGCCTGCGCCGCGGCCACGTCGACCGGGAAGTGGTGCTCCCCGCCGAGCCAGAAGTCGATCATGCGCGCGGTGCTGGGCTGGTCGGGTTCAACCATCGATGACGCTCCCTCCCCGGTGGTCGTCGCCAGCGTACCGACCGGGCGTCCTGGGCGGTATCGCCCCGCCCGTGGCACCTCGGCCGGGATACTGGCGCAGGGTGGGCGGGAGGTGGGCGGTGAACTCGGCGGAGAGCGCGGCCGTGGTGGTCGGCGTGGACGGCTCCGAGCTGTCACTGCGCGCGGTACGGCTGGCCGCGGCGGAGGCCGCCCGCCGACACCGGCCGCTGCGGGTGGTGCACGGGTTCATCTGGCCGCTTCTGCACGTGCCGCTCACCGCCGCGCCGGACGGCCCGCCCGGCGGCGGGCTGCGCAACCAGGCGGAACAACTGGTCGCGGCGGCGGTCGCCGAGGCCGAGGCCGCCGCACCCGGGGTACGGGTCTCCGGAGAGATCATCGACGGAGAGGCCGCGGCGGTGTTGCTCGGCGAGTCGCCCACCGCCGCGCTGATCGTGCTCGGCGACCGGGGGCTGGGCGGCTTCACCGCCCTGGTGGTCGGGTCGGTGGCCATCCAGGTTTCGTCGTACGCCGACTGCCCGGTGCTGGTGGCCCGCGGCGCCGAGCGCACCGACGGGCCGGTGCTGGTCGGCGTCGACGGCTCGGAGCTCTCCGACCACGCGATCGAGTTCGCCGCCGAGACCGCGTCCGTCCGCGGCGCCGCGCTGCTCGCGGTGCACGCCTACCGCCATCCGGCCTCCACCGGCCCGGGTGACATGCAGCCGCTGGTCTACGACGCGGCGCAGCTGCACACCGACGAGGACCGGCTGCTCGCCGAGTCGATCAGCGGTGTCCGCGAGCGGTACCCGGACGTGCCGATCAGCCGCAAGGCGGTACGCGGGAAACCCGGGGCGGTGCTGGCCGAGGCGTCCCGGCAGGCGCAGCTGGTGGTGGTCGGCGGTCAGGGGCGCGGCGAGTTCAGCGGGTTGCTGCTGGGGTCGGTGAGCCAGGCGGTGCTGCACCACGCGGACTGCCCGGTCGCCGTGGTCCGCGCGCCCCGCTGAGCACGGTTGGCCCGCCGGCCAGCGGGTAGACGAGCGCGTACGCCATCGGCGACAGCGACCGGAGGAGGCAGTGATGCCAGGACCACGGCCGGGCAGCAACGCGTACGACAAGCAGCGGGCGCGGATACGCAACGCGATCGACGATTCCGGGCGGCGGGTACCCGACGGCCGGGCGAACCAGGTCGCGAACCGGATCCTGCAGGAGGACCGTGGCCAGCGCGGCGTGGTCCGCGGGGAACGGACCTACGGCCCCAAGGGCGAGCGCGAACCGGGCGACCCGAAGTGAGGACCGCGGACCTGGCCGACGGCGCCATCGCTGGCGCCGTCGGCACCACCGCGTTGAACGTCGTGACCTACCTGGACGTCACGCTGCGGGCACGGCCGTCCAGCAGCACGCCGGACGAGGCGGCCGGGCGACTCGCCCGCGCCGCGCACCTCGACCTGGGGCCCCCGGCGAAGGCGACGAACCGCCGATCCGGGCTGGGCGCGCTGCTGGGCTACGCCACCGGGATCGGCGTCGGTATCGGATTCGCGCTGCTGGCGCGCGGACGCCGGCAGCCGTTGGCGGCGGCCGGCGGTCTGTTGGGAGCGGGTGCGATGACGATGACCGACGGTTCGCTGACGGTGCTGCGGGTCAGCGATCCGCGCACCTGGCGGCGTTCCGACTGGCTCTCCGACATCGTGCCGCACCTGGTGTACGGCGTGGCGACCGCAGCCACCTGGAACCGGCTGCGGCCGCCCGCGAAGCGCCGGGGCTAGCCCGGGTCGCCACTCTCGTCGTCGGCCAGCGGCTCGCCCGTGGGGCCGTACGGCGACGCCTGTCCCTTCGGCACCGGCCTGCCCGCGTCCCCCTTCGAGGAGCCGCGGTTGAGTGGATGACCGGTCGGCTTCGGACCCTTGCTGTCCTGGCTCGTCGCGCCCTTGGCGTTGCGGCGCAACTCCTGCTGCTGCGGATTCACCATCGGTGTCTCCTTCCGGCTGGGCTGATCACGGGATCGACCGCCTCCGCAGCCGGTTACCCGCCGCCGTCGGTGGCATTCCGCCCGGGGCGGCGGGGCTAGCCGAGCGCCGGGCGGGTACACCCCGAGGATGGGTGACCAACGAGCGGTGGCGCGGGCTCTGCTGGACCGGCGGGGACGGACCTACGCCGAGGAGGCCGGCATCCAGCTCGCCGACCGGCCGGCTCCGCTGTACCAGCTACTCGTGCTGGCCACGCTGCTGAGCACCCGGATCCGGGCCTCGGTGGCGGTGGCCGCCGCTCGGGAGCTCTTCGCGGCCGGCTACAAGACCCCGCAGGCGATGGAGGCGGCCAGCTGGCAGCAACGCGTCGACGCACTCGGCCGCGGCCACTACCGCCGCTACGACGAGCGGACCTCCACCATGCTCGGCACCGGCGCCCGGCTCTGCCTGGACCGCTGGCACGGCGACCTGCGCCGGCTGCACCGTGAGGCGGGTGGCGAGCCGGCCGGGCTGCGCAAGCGGCTCACCGAGTTCCCCGGCATCGGCCCGACCGGCGCGGACATCTTCCTGCGCGAGGCGCAGTCGGTCTGGACGGACCTGCGCCCGTTCGCCGACCGGCGGACCCTGGCCGGCGCGAAGCGGCTCGGCCTGCCCGGTTCGCCGGACCGGCTGGCGGGCCTGGTCGGTGGCGCCGAGTTCGGGCGGCTCGCCTCGGCCCTGGTCCGGGTGGCCCTCGGCGAGGAGTCCGCCGGCGAGGTCACCCGCGTCGCGGCCGCCCGCTGATCCGCTACTTCGCCGGCTGGCCGGGCTTGGTCAGGTGCCACACCAGCAGCGACGCGAGCAGGGCCAGCAGCACCAGCCCGCCGGTGAGCCCACGACCCTCGTCGGGGTCCCGGCCGGTGGTCCCGAAATAGATCACCGCAAGCCCGGCGAGCACCGTCAGAAACGTCCGAAGACCTCGGTCCTTCACGTACCGGACGGTACGAGCGGGCACCGGCGACGGTGGTGGTTTTCGGGCAGATTCCCCCGTCCGGGGTGGCACCGGGGCGTCGCGTCAGTCGGTCTCCAGGTCGTCCAGCGAGATGGCGTGCGTCATCAGCCAACGAGCCAGCGCCGACATCCCGAACAGCCAGAGCGGGGCCGACTCGGTGGTGCCGTTGGTGGCGAAGATGGCGAAACGCAGGTCGGGCGCCCGGTACGCCTCGATCCGCCACCGGTGCTGCCTGTCGCGCCAGACCGCGGAAGGGTCCATGCCGTCACGGTAGGTGACGCCGGCGTGGTGACAGGCGCCCTTCGACAGCGCGGGCCGCCATCCACCGTCACACCAGCCAGCCCGGCAGGATGTCGACGAGCGCGGAGCCGGTCACCAACCGTCGCGCGGCCCCCTTGTCGGCTCAGCGGGCGGCGGTGACCACGACCCGGGCGTCGTCGGGCAACCGCCGGGTGAGGCCGCGCCGGTCCAGCAGCTCCAGCAGCGGCACCGCCACCCGGCGGGTGGTGTCCAACGCCTGCCGGGCCGCGGAGAGGGTGAACGGCTGGGGCAGCCCGGCCAACACCCGGACCGCGTCGTTCGCGGCGTCCGGCAGCAGCACCACGTTCTCCGCCAACCGCAGCAACGCCCCCGCCCGGACCGCCGCGCCGATCTCCCGGGGTCCCAGCCCCAGATCGGCGAGGTGGTCGGCCTCGGGCGCCCGGAACGGGCGGTCGCCGTACTCGTCGCGGATGCGCTGCACGGCTCGAGCCACCGGTGCGGGCAGCGCGTCGCCGCTCGTCGCGGTGACCCGGCCGCCGTGCACCCGCAGCGGTGGCCGGACCAGCGCCTCGACCAACGCCCGGTCCGGCAGGGCGAGGCGCTGCCGCAGCGTCTCCACGGGCGCGCCGGGCTCCAGCGGGTGCTCCCGGGCGTGCCGGGCGACCTCGTCGACCAGCCGGGCGGCGAGCTGCCGCCAGTGCTCCGGATCGGCCAGCCAGTCGCCGGCCACCGGGCGGGCGTCGACCGGGACGCCCATCCGGGTCAGCTCGACGGCCCGGGCCAGCCGTCGGCGGCGCAGCTCCCCCGCCAGGTCGGGACGACCGTCCAGCCCCGCCAGCACCGTCGCGCGGGCCGCCGCCGCGCCCCGGCGGGCCAGCGGCGGTGGCGCCACGTCGAGCACGGTCACGCCGCCGGCGACGTGGTGGCGACCGGGGTCGCGCAGCAGCGCCCGGTCGCCGACGAGCAGCGGCAACGCCCGGGCCAGCCGCAGCCGGACGGTGTCCGGCCCGAGCGGGCGGACCCGCGCCGGCACCGCGGCCGAACCGACGTGCAGGGTGAGGGTGGCCGGCAGGTCCGCCGCCGGGTCACCGGCGACCCGGACGTCCACCACGTCGGTGCGGTGGAACCGGTCCGGGCTGAGCAGCGCGTCACCGCGGGTCAACCGGTCCCGTGCGGTGCCGCGCAGGTTCACCGCGACCCGGGCCACCGCGGTCACCTCGGACCGGGCCACGCCGAGCGACTGCAGGCCGCGTACCCGCACGGGTTCGCCGGTGCCGGCCAGTTCCAGCTCGTCGCCGACCCGCAGCCGGCCCGCGCCGAGCGTGCCGGTGACCACGGTGCCGCTGCCCCGGATGGTGAAGCTGCGGTCGACCCAGAGCCGTACCGGGGCGGCCGGGGCCGGGGCCGGCTGCCGCGCGGCGAGCCGGTCCAGCGCCGCGCGCAGCTCCGGTAGCCCGGCGCCGGTCACCGCGCTGACCGCGACCGCCTCGACCGCGCCGAGGGAGGTGGCGGAGATCTCCTTGCCGGCCCGGGCGGTCGCCGGACCGGGATCGGCCAGGTCCGCGCGGGTCACCGCCAGCAGGCCGTACGAGACGCCGAGCGCATCCAGGGCGGCCAGGTGCTCGGCGGACTGCGGCATCCAGCCCTCGTCGGCGGCGACCACGACCAGTGCCGCCGGCACCGGACCCACCCCGGCGAGCATGTTCGGCACGAACCGCTCGTGCCCCGGGACGTCGACGAAGGCGACCGTGCCACCGGAGGGCAGCGAGGTCCAGGCGAAACCGAGGTCGATGGTCATGCCCCGGCGGCGCTCCTCGGCCCACCGGTCGGGTTCCATCCCGGTCAACGCCCGGACCAGGGTGGACTTGCCGTGGTCGACGTGCCCGGCGGTCGCGACGACCCACACGTCAGTCGTCCCCCGGCACGGCCAGCACCGCCGCGCGTATCGTCTCGTCCGCCTCCGGTGGCACGCACCGCAGGTCCAACAGCAGCCGCCCGCGCACCACCCGGCCGAGCACCGGCGTCTCGCCGGTGCGCAGCGGCGCCGCGTACCGCTCGGGCAGGCTCAACGCCCACGAGTCCAACTCCAGCCCGGGGGCGCCGCCACCGCCGACCACCGCCACCGCCGGCACCACCTCGGCCTTGCGGCCGTCGGCACCGAGCCGGTCGCGCAGCCGTTCGGTACGCGCCCGCAGCGCGCCCGCGTCGGCGTGCAGGGCCGCCCACGTCGGGTTCTCCGGCCGCTGCAGGGTGGCGGCCAGCGCGGCGAGGGTGAGCTTGTCCACCCGCAACGCCCGGGCCAGGGGGTGCCGGCGCAGCCGCTCGACCAGCTCGGCGCTGCCGAGCAGCAGCCCGGCCTGCGGACCGCCGAGCAGTTTGTCGCCGCTCGCCGTGACCAGGTGCGCGCCGGCGCGCAGGGTGCTGGCGGCGTCGGGCTCGTCGGGTAGCAGCGGATCGGCGGTCAGCAGCCCGGAGCCGATGTCCACGACGACCGGCACGTCGAGGGTGGCCAGTTCCCGTACCGCGACGGCGGAGGTGAAGCCGGTGACCCGGAAGTTCGACGGGTGCACCTTGAGCAGGAAGGCGGTGTCCGGGCCGACCGCGGCGGCGTAGTCGGCCAGCGTGGTCCGGTTGGTGGTGCCCACCTCACGCAACCGGGCGCCGGTGCTCTCCAGCAGGTCCGGCAGGCGGAAGCCGTCGCCAATCTCGACCAGTTCGCCGCGGCTGACCACGATCTCCCGGCCGGCGGCCAGCGCGGTCGCGGCGAGCACCAGCGCCGCGGCGCCGTTGTTGACCACGTGCACGGCGGCGGCGTCGGGAACGGCGCCGGCCAACGCGTCGATGGTGTCCCGGCCCCGACGGGCCCGGCGGCCGGTGGCCAGGTCCAGCTCGACGTCGGTGTGCCCGGCGGCGGCGAGCAGCGCGCTGACCGCTGGGCCGGACAGCGCCGCCCGGCCCAGGTTGGTGTGCAGCACGACGCCGGTGGCGTTGAGCACCGGCCTGGGGGCCGGCGCCGGCAGGGCCGCCATGGCGGCGTCCGGTACCTCGTCGGGCGCTATCTCACCGCGCCGGGCGCGGTCCTGGGCGTACGCCACGGCGGCCTTGACCCGGCTCCGGCCGAGGGTGTGCACGGCAGCGGCCAGCCTGGGGTCGGCGAGCAGCACATCGGTGCGGGGTACGCGGCGACGCGGGTCGACCTGCCCGTCACGCATCGCGTCATCTCCCACTGCGGTTGGCGGAGACGGACGGGAATCGAACCCGCCTGGCCCGGGTCCCGGACCACACCGGTTTTGAAGACCGGGAGGGGCACCAGCCGCCTGAACGCCTCCATCGAGCATTTGACCACAGCGCCGCGGCGTCCGCGCGGGGAGGTCGAAAACCTCTCGGACCGCGGTCAGTCGGTGGTCGCGTCCCGGCGGTTCGCCCGCTCCCGCTGCGGCACCACCGTGTACTTCGGATCGCGGGCCGAGGCGACACCGGCGTAGAAGACGCCGAACCGGGTGGCCACCGAGGCGGCGAGCAGAGCGGCGCCGGAGAGCGCGGAGAGCACCCGGCTGCGCCGGCCGATCAGCGCGCCGGCCACCCCGGCCGCGGTGAGCGTGCGGCCCAGCCGCAGCATCCGGCCCGGCCGGCCGGTGCGGTAGGGCTCGCTGAGCAGACCGAGTCGGGTCTCCACCCGATGCGCGCCGGTCAGCTCCAGGGCCGCGCCGGCCACCGCCATCCGCCGGGCCGGGCCCGCCTGGCCGGTCGGCGCGGCGATCAGCCCGACCCCGGCGCCGCTGGCCAGCGCGCTGCCCGCGAAGATGATCGGCAGTTCGGGGTACGCCTCATGCCAGGACGGCACGGCGGTGTCCGCGAGCAGGACGCCGGTGTACGTGGCCAGCGCCGGCGCGGTGACCGCGGCGGCCAGCCCGGCCGCGTGCCCCAACGGCGGCAGCAGCCGGCGTGCGACGCCGGGCAGTCCGCGCTCGGGCAGCCAGGGCGCGGCCTCGCTGATCGCGGCCAGGCCGGCGACCGGCCCGTACGCGGTGAGGATCCAGGTGCCCACCGACATCGGCGAGGTCGGCTTCGCCACCCGCAGCATGTGGTGGAACCGCGCCGGCCGGCCCAGGTCCTTGATCAGGAAGACGGCGCTGGCGCTGACCGCGGCGAGCGCCGTGACCCGGCCGGCCTTGCGCAGCGCCGGCCGGCCGGTGAGCTGCCCGCCGGCGGCGAGCAGCGACGAACCGGCCGCGAGCCCGCCGGTGAAGAGGTACGCGGCGATGTCCCACTTCCACACCGGCGCCTTCAGGATCGGCCGACCGTAGTAGGAGGTGAACTCGGCCTCGGGAACCCGCAGCTCCTCGCCGCCTCCGCGACGTCTGCGGCGCCGGTCACCGCGCCCCGCCGCCCGATCCGACCTGGACGCCGGAGCGGGCGCGTCACGGCCGGTGCCGACGCTGAGCTCGTTGGCCGGCGGCTCAGCGGGGTGGTCGCCCCGCGCGGGATCGGCGCCGGGGGCGGTCAGGTCGGTGTCGAGGCGTTCCCGGAACCGGCGGAAGCGGTCGCCGACCGGCGAGGGGTCGCCACTCACGAGGAACCTCCGACGAACGCGGCGACGGCGGCCGCCGCCATGGTCAGGGCCGCGAGGCCGGCACGTTTCCACATCTTCGGCAGGTCACGGGTGGTCACGACCGGATCCGGGGGCAGACCGTACACCTCCGGCTCGTCCAGCAGCAGGAAGAACGCCCCGTCACCACCCACGCCATCGTTCGGGTCGTGCCCGTACAGCCGCGCCTCGGGCACTCCGCGCTCGTGCAGGGTCGCGACCCGCGTGGCGGCACGCTCCCGCAGCTCGTCCAGTGGCCCGTACTGGATCGACTCCGTCGGACACGCCTGCGCGCACGCCGGCGTCATGCCCGCACCGAGCCGGTCGTAGCAGAGCGTGCACTTCCACGCCCGACCGTCGTCCTTACGCTGGTCGATCACCCCGTACGGGCAGGCGGAGATGCAGTAGCCACAGCCGTTGCAGATGTCCTCCTGCACCACGACCGTCCCGAATTCGGTACGGAACAGCGAGCCGGTCGGGCAGACGTCCAGACACGCCGCGTGGGTGCAGTGCTTGCACACGTCCGACATCATCAACCAGCGGAAATCGGTGCGTTGCTCCGCGCCGGTGCCCCGGCCCGGCGGCTGCGCCCCCGGCATCCCCAGGAACTGCGGCGCCTGGCCAGCGTCGCCCGCCACCGGTCCAGCGTGGTCCGGCCGCTCGCCGGCGGCGACCGGGGCGCCGAGCACGTCGGCCGGCCCGCCGGCCATCCGGGCGGCGGCCGACGGTGCGCCCGTCGGCAACCCCGGATCCGTGCCGGTCCGGTTGCCGGTGCCGGCCGCGACGGCGGCCGACGCCGCGCTGACCGGCTCCCCGGTCGGCGTCCCCGCGAACGGCGGGCTGCGGTGCCCGGCCGGGCGGGGCTGCTCGATGAACGCCACATGCCGCCACGAGTTCGCGGTCAACGCGCCGGTGTTGTCGTACGACATGCCGAGCAGGTCCAGACCGGAGCCGGGTACCCCGTTCCACTCCTTGCAGGCCACCTCACACGCCTTGCAGCCGATGCAGACGCTGGTGTCGGTGAAGAACCCCATCCGCGGGGGCGCGGACGTCCAACCGGCGTCCGGCGCCGGGTCCAACGGCCCGTACAGGCTGTTCGGGTCAGGAATCATCGCGCCCCTCCCCGTCGAGGTCGCTGGTGACCACCGGGACGTTCCGGCCCGGCGTGATGCCGGCCCGTCGCTGATACTCGGCCACCAGGTCGAGCAGGGCCGGCCCGGTGGGCCGTCGGCCCGGCCGGATGTCGCAGGTGCCGACCTTGCTCTCCTGGATCAGCACGTTCGGGTCCAGGGTGATCCCGAACAGGTCGTTCGCGGAGTCACCGGTGACCAGACCCTCGAAGCCGAAGTGGTAGGGCAGCCAGATCTGGTGGATGATCCGGCCCTCCACCCGTAGCGGGGTGAGTCGGTCGGTGACCAGCACCTTCGCCTCGATCACCGCCCGGCCGCTGACCAGGTGCGCCCAACCCAGGTGGTCCAACCCCACCTCGGCGGCCAACTCCGGCGACACCTCCACGAACATCTCCGGCTGCAACTCCGCCAGCGGCCGCACGGTACGGCTCATCCCGCCGGCCGTGTGGTGCTCGGTCAGCCGGCTGACGCTGAAGACGTACGGGAAGACCTGACTGTGCTCCTCCGGCGGGCTCGGGTTCACCGAGTTCGCCGGGTGCGGATACACCTTGCGGGTCGGGTTGGCCTGCTGCCGGTAGAGCGGGTTACGCACCGGCGACTCCGCCGGCTCGTAGTGCGTCGGCAGTGGCCCGTCCAGGACGCCGCTCGGCGCGTAGAGCCAGCCCTTTCCGTCGCCCTGCATGATGAACGGATCGTCACCGGCGATGCCCTCCGTGCCGGACGCGCCCGCCGGGGGCCGGTACGACGGTGGCTTGGTCTTCTCGAAGTCGGGCACGTCGTAGCCGGTCCACTCGCCCTTCTCCGGATCCCACCAGACGTACTTCTTGCGCTCGCTCCATGGTCTGCCGTCCGGGTCGGCGGAGGCGCGGTTGTAGAGGATCCGCCGGTTCGCCGGCCAGGCCCAACCCCACTCGGCGGCCACCCAGTCCTGCTCGTGGCGGGACTTGCGCCGGGCCGCCTGGTTCACACCGTCGGCGTACACCCCGGTGTAGATCCAGCAGCCGATCGCGGTGGAGCCGTCCGCGCGGGCCTCGGCGAACGTGGACAGTGGACGGCCGGTGGACACGTCGTACCCGTTGATCTCGCGCAGCACCGACTCGGCGCTCGGCTCGGCGTGCGGGCCGTGCGTGGGGTAGTCCCAGGTGAGGTCGAGCAGCGCCCGGTCCCGGGGCAGCTTTGAGCCGGCCAGCTTCTCCCGCAGCTTCCGGCCGAGGTGGTAGAAGAACCACAGCTCGGAGCGGGCGTCGCCCGGCGGTTCGACGGCCTTCTCCCGCCACTGCAGCAGCCGTTGGGTCTGGGTGAAGGTGCCCTCCTTCTCCACGTGCGAGGCGGCGGGCAGGAAGAACACCTCGGTGCGGCACTCCTCGGGCACGATCTCGCCGGTCTCGGTCTCCGGGCCGTTCTGCCAGAACGTCGCGCTCTCGATCATGAACAGGTCGCGGACCACCAACCAGTCCAGGTTCGCCATGCCCAGCCGCTGCGCCCGGCCGTGCGCCGAACCGACAGCCGGGTTCTGACCGAGCAGGAAGTAGCCCTTGATCTTTCCGTCGATCATGTTGAGCACCTGCTGGTAGGTGCCGTGGTCGCCGGTCAGCCGGGGCAGGTAGCCATAGCCGTAGTCGTTCTCAGGCGTCGCCGCTTCACCCCAGTACGCCTTGAGCAGGCTGGCAGCGAACGATCGGGCGTTACCCCAGAAGCCCTTCTGCCCCGGGTGCCGAATGCTGTCGACCCACTCGTCGAAGGTCGGGTGGTCCGCGTGGTGTGGCATCGGCAGATAGCCCGGCAGCAGATTGAACAGCGTCGGGATGTCGGTGGAGCCCTGGATGCTGGCGTGCCCGCGCAGCGCCATCACTCCCCCGCCCGGGCGGCCCATGTTGCCGAGCAGCAGCTGGATGATCGCCCCGGTGCGGATGTACTGCACACCGACGGTGTGCTGCGTCCAGCCCACCGAGTAGATCAGCATGCCGGTGCGCTCCCGGCCCGAGTTCCGCGTCCAGGCCTCGGCCAGCTCCAGGAACTTCTCCTGCGGAATACCGCAGACCCGCTCCACCATCTCCGGCGTGTAGCGGGCGAAGTGCCGCTTCAGGATCTGGTAGACGCAGCGCGGATGCTGCAACGTCTCATCCCGCCGGGTCTGCCCGCCCACCTCCGCGCCGTGCGACTCGTGCCGCAGGCCGGCGGCGGTGTCCCGCTCCTTGGCGGTGTGCCCGCTCCCGGAAGATCCCTCGTGCCCCTCGTACTGCCAGCTGTCCTGCACGTAGCTGCCGGTCGCCGGGTCGAAGCCGGAGAAGAAGCCGTCGCCGTCCTCGGTGTCGGTGAACTGCTCGCTGACGATCGTGGCGGCGTTGGTGTAGGAGAGCACGTACTCCCGGAAGTCCAGCTCGTTCTCCAGGATGTAGCGGACCACCCCACCCAGCAGGGCGATGTCGCTGCCCGCCCGGATCGGCAGGTACGCATCGGCCACCGCGCTGGTCCGGGTGAAGCGTGGGTCGACATGGAACACCTTGGCGCCGCGCCGCTTGGCCTCCATCACCCACTGGAACCCGACCGGGTGTGCCTCGGCCATGTTCGAGCCCTGGATGACGATGACGTCAGCGTTGGCGATGTCCTGCTGGAAGTCCGTCGCACCGCCACGACCGAAGCTGGCCCCCAGACCGGGGACGGTGGCGGAGTGTCAAATACGCGCCTGGTTCTCGATCTGCAACGCCCCCAAGGCGGTGAACAACTTCTTGATGAGGTAGTTCTCCTCGTTGTCCAGCGTCGCCCCACCCAGGCTGGAGATCCCCAGTGTCCGGTTGAGTGGCCGTCCCTCGCTGTCGACGTCCTCCCAGGTCTGCTCGCGGGCGGCGAGGATCCGGTCGGCGATCATGTCGACCGCGGTGTCGAGTTCGAGATCCTCCCACTGCGTCGAGAACGGCCGCCGGTAGCGGACCTTCGTCTGGCGCAACGGGCTGGTCACCAGACTCTTGCTGGCGGCGCCCTTCGGACAGAGCCGACCACGGGAGATCGGACTGTCCGGATCCCCCTCGATCTGACTGACCTGCCCGTCCTTGACGAACACCCGCTGACCACAACCCACGGCGCAGTAGGGGCACACCGACCGCGCCGTCGAATCCGCGGCCTCGGTACGCGCCGTCAACTCCGCCGAACGAGCCGACTGGGCGGCGGCACCCCGACCCAACGGGTCGGTGCCGGTGAGCTGCCGGTAGACCGGCCAGCCCTCGATGAAGGTACGCAGACCCATCCGCGAACCTCCCTCCCCAGAGGTCGACGTCGACCCCAAGAACATAAGCCAGCCGGCACGCTCCCGCGACCCGGGGAGAGCCCGGCTTCAGACCCGAACGCGTTCCGGCGCGGCGGTGCGGTGCGCGGGCGCGGTGCGCGGGCGCGGCGGGGCGACCGGGGGTCGACGTGCCGGTGGCGCTCGGGTTCGGGCCGGCCGGCTCCACGACTGCCCAGCCCCCACGATCAGACGTGGTGCGGCGCGGTGTGCGGGCGCGGCAGTGCGCGGCGCGGCGCAGCGGGGCGCGGCGGTCGGCGGGGTGGCGGTCCGCGAGGTGGCGGGGCGGGCAGGCCGCGGGTTGACGGGTGGTGCGTAGACAGCGTCGGGCCCCGCCGGCGGGGGGGGGGGGGGGGCGGGGGGGGGGGGGGGGGGGGGGGCGCGGGGGGGGGGGGGCGGGGGGGTGGGGGGGGGGGGGGGGGGGGGCGGGGGGGGGCGGGGCGGCGGGGGCG